>NZ_KB894588.1 GCF_000374545.1 Anaeromusa acidaminophila DSM 3853 | reverse complement strand
GCTTCTTCAAACGAGAGTTTTCTTTCTCAAGTTCTTTCAGCTTTTTAGCATCGGAAGAAGTCATTCCTCCGTATTGCTTACGCCAACGATAATACGTTTGCTCTGTTACTCCGAGCTGCCGTGAGGTTTCAGCAATCGTCTTTCCTTGTCCGCACAGGATTTCCGCTTCTCTTAAATGCACGATGATTTGTTCTGCCGTATACCTTTTCTTCCCCATGTTTTTCGCTCCTTTTTAAGTTAGTCTAGCATACTTTTTTCTAACTTAAAATCTGGCTCGATTTTCGGGGGGCATGCCACTTTGGAAACATTGATGTGTCATTTGATCGAAGAATTATGGGTGGAGAGTATTTCTTTAAGCACGTTTCTAGATAAGAAGATATTTAAAGACGAGGTTCGTTTTGGAGATGTGAAGATAGTCTTTGATCCTGATAGCAAATTGGCAGATTTCATCGAACAACTGCCTACTCTTCAAGAAGAGGAATGTATTTCTGCAATCGGCAGTAGTAGAATGGATGCTTTAAAGTGGAATGATCATTTTGCAACACCCGTTTCACTATTGATGATGCTCTATATTCAATTAAACGACCTTAGGAGCGATGAGTATTGCTCAATGTTTGCCGAGATGGGGGGAGACACTCATATCTCCTTAGCGGAGTTCGTAGGTGATGTGGATGGACTCCTTAGGGAGGATAGCACTCTTGGCGGTTTTTGCCGATTTGTGCTAGATAAATATGTTGTTTGCCAGCATCATTCAACTGCCTTAGGGAAAATATTAGGTTATGAACTTGAAACCTTTCGGTTCGTAGATAATGATGGCAGGTTAGAGGCAATTGATAGCTATCAACCTAATTTTAATCAGTTTAGGGTTGAGCAGTTGTTACAGGTTATGAATGATCTGGGGTTGATAAAAATCAATTCCGACAAGGTTGTAGTAACTGAACTTGGACAAAGCACCATTCAAAAGGTAGCGCAGCTATCCAGGTTGGTAGAAGATAGAATATGGGGTGAGGAGTTTGGTTCTATCCAATAAGGTTGATATATTAGATGCTTTTGAACAAAGCTGGAGTCATGTGCTTATATTAACCTACACTCATGACCTAGTGCTTTTTGAGCGTAAAGTCTTGAGAAAACTTCGTGAAAACGGATGCGGAAATATTTGCTTGTTTGTTGACAGTGCAGCTCATCGGGAGACTTTCCAACAATGCAACTCTATAAAGTCTATTGGCAAAGATTATGTTGTACAGACTGTTTCGGCAGGCTTAGTGTTTCATCCCAAGGTGTATCTGTTAGTCAACGATAATGAATGTAAACTTCTGATAGGGAGTGGAAATCTTACTGTTCCGGGTTTATTTACCAATAAGGAAATATTCTCAGGCCACTGTACTAGCGATATGGATAGTGTGTTTTCAGATTATGAAAGTGTGAATTTATTTCTCGAAGGTCTGGAGAGCCTGACTGAAATGCGTGAAGAAACTAGACTTTCTCTCGCTCTCTTAAAGAAGGCCTTTAAGTCCTGTTTGGAGAAATTACCTGTATTTGTTGCTAAGCAACGAGCGGTTTTTCTTCATAATATAGATGCTTCAATTTACGATCAGATTAGCTCTCTTATGCCTGACGAGATACAAGGGCTTACGGTCTTAAGTCCATACTTTGATACTGATAATCGCATTGTTAACTATCTTCATAAAACCAAGGGGATAAAAGAAATTGAAATAATTACCCAAGAACGGTTTAGTAATTTTGATGCAGAGGCATTTGTGAAATTAGCCAATAAACTAGGTGTTAAATATGCTTTAAAGCGAATTGAGTTTGATGGGGATTCCCGAAATCATGCTAAAGTCTTGGCATTTCATACTAACGTAGCAGATTATATTGTTTGGGGTAGTGCTAATTTCACTTCGGCGGCACTGCTAAAAACAGCTAGGACTGGTAATGCGGAAACTGTTATGTTTTATAAGAGCGAGAAAGGGAAGTGGCAGGATTTAATATTGGGAGAAGATGTTATTCTTAAAGAATTGAATCCCAAGCAGTTTGTATTCACAGCAATATCAGGGTACACAGCTTTAGAGAATCAAATTCATCTTTTGGACGCCACCGTTGTGGAAAAATCTCTAAAAGTAACTATAAAAAACAGACAAGAAGATTATGTTTATAAAATTTTGATCAATGGGAAGGATTCCTTTGCCGGTGTTTTACAAACTGAAAATGATAACCGCCTTGTTCTCTTGATTGAAGGATTTAACCATGCTATTTTACCGGCTTTTGTTCAAGTTCGAGGGGTGCGAGAGGATGAAAGTTTATTATCCAATGTCTTGTGGCTCAATGATACCGAGAGTCTTGACAAGGCCAGGAGCGGTGAAGCAGCTTATAATAAAAAAGCACTGCTTAGGAATCCCGAGTTCTCGTCCCGCGATTATATATTAGGGGTACTTGCCGTTATTTTCACTGAATTAAAACTAGACGAGAAAGATCTGCCGCCGTTGCCCCAGAAACTTCAGGTAGCGAGTCAAACATTATATGGGGAAGATGCAGATAAGGATGTACAGTATTTTGTCGATGAGGATGAATCACAATACGAAGATTGGACGATAGGTGTGGGTGATTATGATAAATCCGGTCTTTTTAACCACTATGTCAATGCAATATATGCTGAATTGGGAATAATCACCACGAATAAAGATATGGGAAATTCTGCTGCGCAAAACAGCAATATAACAAGTATTGTGCTTACTGATGGCGATAGAGACTTTATTCGAGAGCGCTTCCATGCTTTTATGCGAAAGTACCTTCGGGGGATTGCAAGTGAGATATATGTTTCTCGTGTTAAGCCGGAAGTGATTTTTTTGAATTACAAGGTCATAACCAACAGTTTAAGTCAACTTGTAGTTCGGCGGGATCAAGCTGGAGAGCCGTTATTGGAACCGGATATTGTCTTGAGAGAATATGGGGAACTTCACGAAAAATTAATCAAACTACTGTTATATGAGCTAAAACTTAGTGATGAGGAGAAGGAAACATTTACAAATGAAATATTACCAGTTATGGTTGCCGAACAGTTGGCAAATCATTTTGCGGCGCAGGATGATGGAGAAATGTGGGAAGTTGTGCAGAGCAAGAAAGCTACCCAGTGCTTATTGCAAAAAATCAATAAAGACATAATAAAAATAAAACGACTCATTGACCAACAATTCTTTTCTAAGGTAGCGGCATATAGCAGTTTATTCGGCTGGGATAAGAAGCGAATGGATGCTGCAGCGATTAAGTTGATTAATGAGGCTTTTGAGGATATTTCCATAGTAGAGTTAAAGGGACGTATAAAGACACTTCGAAAGGTGGATACGGCTACTATTGATCGTGTAGATAGTCCGCGAGTTTCAATTCTGACAAATGCTGAAAACGAGCATTTAAATTGGATTATTGTACAAGCACTATATTGGATGGTGAATGTTGAGGATTGGGCAATGCATACTTTATTCACGATAGTGATAGAGAATGACAATCCTAAAAGGCATTGGTCTAGACAGGTTTTTAGGTATGAAGTTAATAAACAATTGATTCAGCGTATTAGATATCGTAAGGGACACGAAATGTGGTGGATAAATAATAAAATAGATAATGGTAAAATTAAGTGTTGTTATCAACAGATAGAATGCGATGTAGTTAAAAATTTTGTTGAATTTCGAGATATAAGTGATGAATCGTTATATAGGGAAATGTCTTAGTTTGCCAAGATAATAAAAATTTTTTAAAAGCCGCCGTTATACTTGATGCGGTAAAAACTACCACCATTGATTTCGCTGTTATATATGATACGGAGAACCGTATCATATATAACGGTATAACGAGGTTGTTTAATTAGGATATTGAGGAAGATTAGCTGCTCTATTTTCGTGGACACAATGGAATCAGATGAAGACTGACCACGAAGATAAATAGCAATACAGTGGGGGTTGGACTTAGAAAGCAATAAGGAACTGGGCTTAATGTCGGCGAAATAAAAAGGGGTTAGAGGAAGCGAGACATGTACGAAAGTTGACATTATATATCGGATTGTATTCGGTTTTTGCTTGACAGGAAATAAAAATCATGATATTTTGTAAATAATATTTTTGTAAATTGACTGATCAGAAATACTAAAGGTCAGAAAAGCGTTGCTTTTCTGACCTTTTTTGCACGGAGGATGCTATGCCGATTAAAATCCCCAATCGCCTGCCGGCGCGCAGCGTGCTGGAAAGCGAAAATATTTTCATCATGGATGAGGACCGGGCGTACTCGCAGGATATTCGTCCATTGAAGCTGTTGCTGCTCAATCTGATGCCGACGAAAATCGTTACGGAAACGCAGTTGCTGCGCCTTTTGGGTAATACGCCGCTGCAGGTAGAAATTGACTTGCTCTATACGGCATCTTATGAACCTAGCAATACGTCGCAAGATCATTTGGTGAAATTCTATGAGACCTTCCAGGATGTGAAGAATCGCAAATATGACGGTATGATCATCACCGGCGCCCCGGTGGAACAGATGCCTTTTGAGGAAGTAGCATACTGGCCGGAGTTATGCGAGATCATGGAATGGTCAAAGACCCATGTATATTCGACTATGCATATTTGTTGGGGAGCGCAGGCGGGGCTGTACTATCATTATGGCGTGTCGAAGGTGGATCTGCCGGAAAAGATGTTCGGCGTCTTTCCGCATCGCTGCACTGATACAGAGAGAGAGCCGCTATTGCGCGGCTTGGATGATATTTTTTATGTGCCCCATTCACGGCATACCGATATCTGTAGGCAGTCGCTAGAGCAGGTGCGAGCGCTCCGCATTCTAGCGGAATCGACGGAGTCTGGCGTTTACCTGGTAGCAGATGCTACAGGTCGACAGATTTTTTTGACGGGCCATGTGGAATACGATGCGCTGACTCTGCACAAGGAGTATGAGCGCGATATTGCTAAAGGATTAGACATTGCAGTGCCCCGCAATTATTACCCACAAGATGATCCGACGCAAAAGCCTTTGGTTACCTGGCGCAGTGCGGCGCACTTGCTTTTTGCCAACTGGCTCAACTACTATATGTACCAAGATACGCCGTATGATTTAGAAACCTTATAAAAAGAAAACAGCAGTAGCTGATTCTTTTTAAGCCTGGCGATAACAAGTACGCCAGGCAGAGGAAAAATGACTCTTCTAGGCATTGGATGATCTTTATTGCAGCCAGCCTCAACGGGGCAATTTTTATAGCAGGACCGATTCATGGAGGCGCAGGCTCAGTGGCAGGTATCATTTTAGTTCTTAGTTACAGTTTGTTGAAAATCACAAGGCGAATTTGTGCTTTTTGAAAAATGCGTTTGACGCAGGATGAATGCTGTGCTACTATAAAGACATAATTTTAGAAACTTGATTCCTGACTGATCAGATAACTGAAGGCCAGGGAGACGTTCCAGATGGTGCGTTTCCTTGGCCTTTCTTGATTTCGGGTTGGGAAGATGAAAGAGAAGGAGTGTTGCTCAATGGCTTTGCCAACAGATTTGCGGACAGACACATTAGTAGTTCATGGAGGACAGGAACCGGATCCTGCCACCGGCTCGCGGGCGGTGCCTATTTATCAAACCACAGCCTATGTGTTTCATGACAGTGATCATGCCGCTAATTTATTCGGCTTGAAGGAGTCCGGTAATATTTATACGAGGATTATGAACCCGACGACTGATGTTTTTGAAAAACGGGTGGCCATTTTGGAAGGAGGCGCGGCGGCCGTCGCCTTTGCTTCCGGTCATGCAGCGATCAGCAGCGCAATCTTCAACATTGCCCAAGCAGGAGATGATATTGTCAGTTCGGCGAGCCTGTATGGCGGCACGCACAATATGTTTGCTCATACTCTGCCGAAGTTGGGGGTTACTGTGAAATTTGTCGACTCCAGCAATCCGGAGAATTTCCGCAAAGCCATTGGACCTAATACCAAGGCTCTTTATGCGGAAACTATTGGGAATCCGCAGATCAATGTTTTGGACATCGAAGCGGTGGCGGCAATTGCCCATGAAAACGGCATTCCGTTGATTGTCGATAATACTTTTGCTCCTTATTTGCTACAGCCTATCCGTTTTGGCGCGGACATTGTCATCCATTCGGCTACCAAGTTTATAGGCGGCCATGGAACTTCCATGGGCGGCATTGTGATTGACAGCGGTAAATTCAACTGGGATAACGGTAAATTCCCCAATTTGAGCGAACCTGATCCCAGCTATAACGGACTGAGTTATACCAAAGATCTTGGGGCGTTGGCCTATATCCTGCGTTTACGTGTGCAGATTCTGCGTGATTTGGGCGCTACGGTCAGCCCATTCAACAGTTTCTTGTTCCTGCAAGGACTGGAAACCATTCATCTGCGTTTGCGTCGTCATGCGGATAATGCCTTGCATGTGGCGCAATACTTGGCAAAGCATCCGCAGGTTTCCTGGGTTAATTATCCGGGGCTAGAAGGTGATTCGCAGCATGAATTGGCGAAAAAATACCTGCCTAAAGGCGCGGGGGCTATCCTGACCTTTGGCATCAAGGGCGGCTTGAAGGAAGGTAAAGCGTTCATTGATTCACTGCAGCTTTTCTCTTTGTTGGCCAATGTGGGCGACGCTAAATCCTTGGTTATTCACCCAGCCAGCACCACGCATTCCCAGCTGAACGCTGCCGAACGTGTTGCAGCGGGAGCGCCGGACGATATGATTCGTCTTTCTATCGGTATTGAAGACGTAGAAGATCTCTTGGCGGATTTGGAACGCGGCTTTGCCGCTGCTCGCCAGTAAGTAGTGGTTCAATTTAAATTAAGATGAAGTACGGCTAATCCGAAAGCGGAAGGCCGGCGAACAGAGCGCGTAAGCGCCTGTTTGCCGGCCCTTTACTTTTCTTTATTTTTCAGTAATGTGAGAGAAGGGGGAGACAAAATGTCAATAATGATTGTAGGCGCTGACCATTTGGGAAATATGCGCAAACATCTGGAAGACTATGGAGTTAAAGAAATTGAGCACATCTGTGGTCGCAAAACAGCAGACCGCAAGCGTTTTAAAATTTCGCGCGATACCTCCTTAGTCGTGGTGCTGGTGGATTTTGTTAATCACGGTACAGCCAAACACATTAAAGAACAAGCAAAAAGCCAGGGCATTCGTACTATTTTCGCGCAGCGATCCTGGAGCTCCCTGCAGGAGCAATTCCTCCATTTAAATAATGCTGCCTATAGTCTGAGCTGTCCGACGGCAAGCCGGCAGCATTGAACCCGTGTTCCCGCATGAAACTTCCTTGAAAGATGCGCAGACAGCCTTGTTGTAGCTAAGATCCCTGCAACAAGGCTTGCAAATAAGAGTCAGACCTTTTGACTCCAGATGATGCAAAGAGTTTATTACCTTTTATTCTGTTTACCCTTCCTACGTGATGCTTATCACAGCATTGCAAGCAATACTATCGATATAATATAGCCAAGGTAGTAGGCAATAGGGAGGGTTAATTATGGATATTAAGAATATACTAAGACAGCATGATGAGGTTTTTGCATTGATCAAACAAGTGCGGGCTTATCAAAATCAAGAGCAAGTAAGAGAACATGCCTTTGAAATCTCTAAAACAGTGGCTCAGTTAGCGGGAATTTTAAAAGTTCATTTGTCATCAGAGGATAAATTTGTTTATCCAGTACTAGTTAAGCACCAAGAAGCTGCAATTAGAACAACTGCAGAAGCTTTTGCCAACGAAATGGGTGAATTGTTTAAAGTGTTTGATGCGTATAAGACAAAATATATGGGGGCGAGCAAGATTGCTGAAAACGCTGCCGCCTTCTTAGATGAGACTAAGACGGTTTTTCTTGCTCTGGAAACAAGGATAAATAAGGAAAATATGTCTTTATACCCTCTTCTGAAATGATTTTTCTATGGCTATGCTTCAGGAAGATAGAGGCTAGATTGAGTTGAATTTTAAAAAGTAGTATCGGAAGAAGACAAGTTAATAGTGTTTTTGCTTGCTGGCAGAAAGAAAGCTGATTAGGATGAAGGTCATCTTGGTCGGCTTTTTTCTATATTTAAGGAGCTTGATTAAACTACAATCGATTGCTGCTTAGGAAGAGCCACTAGGACATTGATGTAAAATATGTTATTTTATAAGTGAACAAAAATTCATAGTACAAGGTTGGCTGCGATGAAAATGAAGATACAAGAAGCCATGTCTGTGGTCGAGATATTCCGAAAGAGTTCTCCCCAGTCTATGAATGCGCTGGCGGCCTGCGGCAATTTGCGCCAGTTTAGTAAGGGGGAGCATTTGTTTTTTGATAGAGATCCAGTGGAGACAATCTATGTTGTGGTCAGCGGCTTAGTTTCTCTTTACAAAACGAATGCACAGGGCGAGAAAAAAGTTATTTTTATTTTGGACCAAGGAGATTTGATCAATGAGGTAGTTTTACAAGGGGTGACAGCATCTGTAAATTGCGAAGTCTTTGAAACAGCGCAAGTTCTCTGCTTTAATAAGCACGAGTTTTTGAAGATTATGGAACATGATTTTACTTTGACGAAGGGTGTTTTAGATTCGCTGTCCTTAAAAGTAAGGAGGATGTATCGGCAACTAAAGAACACCTCTACTGCGTTGCGCGGAGATAAGCGTGTTGCCGCTAAGCTTTGGAAGCTCTCGAAAGATTTTGGCGTTGCTGGACCCGAGGGGACTACCATAACTTTGAATTTAAGCATCACGTATCTGGCAGATTTGCTGGGGTTAAAGCGAGAAACCGTTTCCAGGCAGTTAAAGAGATTATCCCAGCAAGGCTTAATCTGTATCGCAAACGGACGCATTACGATATTAGATTGTGACAAGTTAGGTGAGTTTTTTAAAGCGCCATGAGAATAGTCGCATGTTATAATGACATTGCGGGTTCATGATCTTTTAAGGAACGCATTGGTTAAAGCGATGATAATTGAGAAAAGAGGCAAACTATGATTTCCAAACTATCTGTTTTAGTAGTAGATGATTCGCCGTTTGCGCGCACTATGTTATTGCGGGCGCTTGTAGATATTGGTTTTAGCGAGGCTCAGATATTCCAGGCCCAAAATGGCGAAGAAGTATTGCAAGCAATAAAAGAAAGGCCGTTTTCTTTGGTTATTTTAGATATTATAATGACAGGAATTGATGGGGTCTCTGTGTTGAAGGAGATTAAAAAAATCCATCCGCATTCGAAGGTCATTATGTGCAGCAGCAGCAATTCAGAGGAAATAATTAAAGAAAGCGTCATGTTGGGGAGCGATGCATTTATTGTTAAGCCCTATCAAAATGAAGCTTTGAAGCGTGTTGTGAATCGAGTTATGAATTTGAGCACTAAAGAAGCGGCGGCGGAAGAGTTAGTTGCAAAATGCCATGTTTGCAGCCAGCAAATGATTGAAGTGAATTCTGGAGATTTAGTAAGCTTCTATTGTCCTCAAAATTGTATGAAACTGGGACCTTGGTCAAATGTCTTAGTAAGCCAAGCAGAGCTAGATAAAGATTATGAAAAAGCAAAGAAAAATTGAGAGAACCTCGTTTTTACGTTCTTATATGGGCCCGGCTTCTATGAAAATAGGAGCTTTTTTGTTGTCTCGTTACTCTTTTGTTATTTGACAAGCACTTTCGGCGTTGGCATAATGAGATTTATTTAATAAATGGAGAATGAATATGAATTTGTATTTTTTCGAGATAATCAATGGGCTGGCGTATAAAAGTGTTTTAATGGATAAAATGATGATCGGTATCTCAAATTATCTGCCGTATGTGTTTATGGCTACCCTGGTTTGCATGTATCTTTATGGATTTTACAAAGAAAGTAAAATCTTGCGGAGAACAGCAATTGATATAGTAACTATGACGATTATTGACATGCTGCTGTCTTTTGTCATCGGCTATATATATCCAGAAGCAAGACCTTTTGTCGGGCATAATGTGAACCAACTAATTCAGCATGTACCAAATAGCTCGTTTCCAAGCAACCATGCGTTAGGTACCATGGCCATTGCCTTGGGCCTTATCGCTCCTTATAGAACTTGCGGCATTGTCTTTGCCTGTTTAGCAATAGTAGTCGGCATTTCTAGAGTTTATGTCGGCGTACATTATCCGATTGATATTTTGGGTGGATTTGCATTAGCTTTATTGATTAACGCTTGCTACCGAAATTTGTGGCAACATAAAGTGCGAAAGGCATATTTTTACTTTGAAGAATATATAGTGTCATTTGTTAGGTCCTGCCAATATAGAAAAGGTAAATTGTAATATAGAGTAGGGGCGGCTTAGCTGGGGAGAAGGCGAATCTGGAAGTAAAAGGGGAAAAGACATATAGAAAGGACAAACTAGCAGTGTGCAAGTTTGTCCTTTCTATATGCCGAAAATTGTGCTTTTGCTATTTTTATATATGGTTTTTTTCTTGAGAATTCATGGAATAGCCGTCGCGAAAGTCTACATCATTGGCAGTAGTATCCTTGCTTTCGATTTGTTTAAGCTTTTTCACGGCGCCATAGGCTGTAGTTAGGGAGAGACCCTTACTGTTGCCGGAAAGAACCCACAAGGTCTTATAGCCTTTGGGCTCTATTTGTAGGGCTTTTTCGCCTTGACCGTCTGTAAAATAGATGAGTAAGTTGATATTGTGACGATTGGCGTAGTCAAAGACCGGAGTAAACCGTGTAGCGCCGCGAAAATTCAACCGCGCTTTAAGATCTTTGACTGTTTTTACGGGGGAGATGCGGCGAATTTCATCATCACATTCGATTAAAGTGATTTCATGCTTGTAGTTTTTGACAATGGCAAAGACTTCTTGCATGGCCTGCTGAAATTCTTCGTCGCTAATGCTGCCGCTCATATCAAGAGCTACGGCGATGTTAGCCTTATAACTTCTCAATTCACCTCGCAGGTCCAAACGGTTTGGTTGTCTACGGTTGCGGCGGGCTGTCGTTTTTTGTCTCATACTGGCTACTGAACCTAAGACCTGCTTAAGGTACAAGTTCCAGGGAAGTTCACTTTTATGGGCGGCGAGAGCTTCCAGCATGCTGAGGATATAAGCTGGAGGCGTGCCTTTTTGGGCCTTAAACGCCAGCTTTTCGGTGATTTCAAGAAAGGTTTTCGTGTCAGTCTCACTGGATTCTTGCCAGAGATCATGGGTTCGCTCAATTTCGTACTTTGTTTCTAAAGCCTCATTCATGCGGCTGTCATCAAGGGCGCCGTCATCATCGGTAGCGAGCAAGTCAATAGCCGCCTGGATTTTTCCGGCGTAATACTCAAAGGTTTGAAAAGGTCGGAGCTGTAACTGATAATACGAATTGGCCCAGGCTAGTGTCGTCGCGTAAGGAGGCAGATAATCAAGATGCGTATTGACGACAATATCCATGGCAATATTTGTGGCAAGGGTGCCATACTGGTTTTTGAAATTTCTAGCTCGTAATAAATGGAGCGACAAAACATGAAGAATTTCATGCTTAATCGTGCTTTCCATTTGTTTTTTGGTAAGCGTTAGAAAAATGACGGGGTTAAAGTGCAAAATATAGCGAGGCGCTTTGAAATTGACGCCAGTAGGGCTGGGCATGTCAAAGCGGAGCTCTCGCTCCATTTGAAACAAAAAATAGCCATAGAAATTATCGTGAGCGGCCATGAGGCCGAGATTGACTTGATCAACCAGCTGAAAAAAGTTTTCTTTAAAAGCGTCGGGAATCGGAACTCTACGGGATGTGTCCTGCTTATTGGAACGGAGGAATTCAGTGATGATGGTCTTAGCTTCGTCATAGAGGATTTGCCGCTTTTGGGAAAAAGGAGTTTTTTCAGCAGGGGATATTGGAAGGGCGTTTATTAAATCAGCATGGCTTGCATGGGGATTCATTGCTATCACCTGCTTGCGCGGTAGGTCGCAAAATAAGCTTCGACGAAAGCATCATCAGCGAGGGCCGCTGTATAGGTTTGTTCATAATTTTGTTTCATATCCTTCATGAGCCCGATCATTAAGTCGGCAGGACAAGCCTGTAAAAAACTAATCAGACGGCTGACGATTTGCACTGGCTCATTAGATTCCTGGGCTAGCTGGGCTTCCAGGTGCTTAAGGATGTTTTTCGCCGCAAGATAGAGTCTTGTATGGCTTTCTGCTTTGATTCGCTGGCGCACCGCGTCAGATAAGGATGCGCCAGAAAAGATATCTTCATAGGTAATAAGCGGTTCATAGTTTGATTCGACAAAGCTGACAAATTCTTCGGCAATGACTCGGCCTACATTGCCGCGAATTACATTTAGGAAGACGGAACGGGAAATCGAAGCGGCATTTTCATGGTAGTTCTTATAAATACTAGAGATCCGTTCATAGCTTCTCGGGGTGGCCCGTAAGTCTGATTCGTTGATTTTATGCAGGTACTCAGGAAAAGTAGCAATAAATTCAATGACTTTTGCTTCGAGTCCGGCTTCTGTCGCCCAGTCGAGCCACTGCTGATAATCTGGTTCCATATAGAGCCAAACAAAGCGATTTTCCTGGGCGACATCCATATCGACGACTTGGTAGTCATATTCGGCGCCATATTTACCGGAAGGATTCATAGCTGCCAGGATTTTTACGGTTGGCGGCAGGGTAAAGCCGTTAATTTCCCGGTTTAAAATTAAATTCATTAACTCCTGCTGTACGGCATGCTCACAGCGATTGATTTCATCAATAAACAATAGGACCGTTTCGCCCTGGGCGGCAGCTTTTTCTAATTCTTTTAATTTATGATGGACGGCATAAATCGTTGTACTGTCTATTACCGTAGGCAGGCCTCCGATTTCGCCTTCTTTTAAGAGATTGGCGTCAATGGTGATGAGACTCCAGCTTTTTTTGCGGGCTAGTTCTTTCGCTAGATCGGTCTTGCCAATGCCGCTTTCACCGACAATGAGAGGGACAGATTCACTTGCAAGTACTAACTCAGCGCTTGTTAAGGTATTGATAAAATTCACAGGGGTTCCTCCTAAAGTAACTTGAGTTTTTCGTCTACTGCAATTCGCTTGGCGGTGCGACTGCCATACTGATCAATCAGCAAGAGTCTGTCAATTGCCATAATGGGACTTTTCTTATCAATGGTGCTGTAATTTAAAAAATCTCTTACGTATTTTTCTTCAACCGTCTCTTTGGCGAGCTCTTTTTGTAAGACTTGCTGCAATTCATCTGTAGAGATTTCTTTCATAACAAACTTAATAACAAGAAAATTGATGGCGATCAATTCTAGAATTTTGGCTTTCGTAAGATCATTAACCCATTGAATGGCCCGTTCATTTTGATGGATTGCAAGTCGTTCCGCTTGGGCCGTAGGAGCTTTGATATAGCGCAGCGCTTCGTAGCTATGCTGGATGGCCGCTAGCTGGACTTGTTCGCTCGGTTCTTTGATAAATCGGATCGCATCGTAATTTTTGCTTACTGCCAGCAATTGTAGGGATTGGCTGGGTGTTTTTACATACTTAATCGCCCAGCCGGATTGCTTGAGAGCCTGCTCAATAACCGCCGCTGAGGGGGCTTTTAGATATTCTAAGTTTGTCCAACTAGCCGTAATCGCTTTTTGCATCATTTCCTCAGTAGGATTTTCAATATATTCGATAGCGCGGCTATTACTGGCAAGAGAGGCTTGCTTCATTTCTTCTGTTGGATTTTTAATATGTTTTAGCATGAGACCGTTTTTATTGATGGCAAGCAACTTCATCTCATCTGTTGGATTTGAGATCGAAGTGATGGCATGGGGATTTTGACGGATCAAATCCATAAAAGTTGTATTTTCCATAGTTGTTTTCCTTTAATTTGCATGTTGTTGTTTTGATTATTACTTACGATTTTTTATCAAGATTAAATCAAATTTATTATAACACTTTCAACTTATAGGGTCTATTCTATAATATAAAGACGATTTTACAGCATTTGAAGAGGAGCGAGCCTTCAAACGGGAAGAAAGGAAGGAGACCTCTACCATTCCCAGGTAGAGGTCTCGCGTAAGAATCGATGAATATATTAATTAGATACGTTGAGAGAAGAGGCCATGATTTGAGCAATAAAAGAAAAGCTGACCATGGCCTAGTTTGTGGAAACGTAAAGAAAGATTCCATTCCGGGTATTGCTTCGCTATGAACGCTTTATCGCCGGTAATATAGGCGACAAAAGAGATGTAATGTTCTTTTTGCATTGCGTGTGGAGATGTTATATAAAGCTCTTCTTCAACCGGCTCGACAGTAAGAGCGTGTTCCGAGGTTATTGGCGTAGCAAGTAATTCGGTCAATTTTTTACTGCAGCACGATATAGTGGCATCGCCTGTTGCGGTAATTAAATTATGACATTGGGGGCACACATAGAATTTTAGCTTTTTCATATTTCCACAGACCATTTCATTTTGCGTTAATTTGCCTGCTAATAGTTCATCGATGTTGGCGTCAAGAATTTTTGCCAATTCAGATAAGAGAGAGATGTCAGGGCAGCCAAGTCCTCTTTCCCATTTGCTAATCGTTTTATCACTGATATTCATAAGATCGGCCAGTTGTTTTTGGGTCATAGCTTTTTCTTTGCGGAGCTTGTAAATCATAGCGCCGATTTTTTCACAATCCATTTGTATCACCTCACAAAGTTAGTGTAGATGATATTGGGGATATGATCAATCGACGAATCGTAGAGTTTTATATGAACTAGCTGAAGTGAGGTCGGCGCAAGCAAAATCTGATTAGAATAGGGAAAAAATGATGGTCAGCGGCGTTAAGACAGAGAAACCTGCAAGAACAGTAAAACGCCATTAGAGAAATAATCAATCTCTAATGGCGTTTGTTCAGACTCTTTAAAAACGCTTTAACAGTGCTTGACTTTGGGTTATCTGCTCTTTTAAAGCATCTTCTGCGGCTGTGATGATTTTATGGGTAGTAGGATTTTTCAACCAGTACAATACGCTCGTTCCTTCGCTTTTTGAGTCAACAATTCCTTGCTTTTTTAGTACGTTCAAATGTTGGGACAAGTTTGACTGCTCTATGTTGAGCTTGGCTGCAATATCTTTTACATAGTGATCCTGTTCGACTAAAATTTTTATTATTTTGATTCGGCTAGGATGAGACATTGCTTTAAGATAATTTGCTGTCATAGTAGCTATGGCTTTTTCCATAAAATATCCCTCCTTGTCATAGTCATTGCATCGTTATGGAGACTATGTAAAATAATGAAAGCTATTATCACTATTATTTTATTATTAGTATCGAATGAAATCAATTTAAAAGTATGTTAACTTACGAAATTGTTATAATTTTCCGGTAAACTCGTTGGGTTAAAACGTAAATTTTTTCATGCGGTTCTGGATATAGGGCAGGAGATAAAAGGAAAGACAGGGAATGCTTCTGTAGGTCGTAAGTTGCAGACAGAAGAAAAGGAGATGAAAATATGAGTATTGATTTATTAGAAATTCAAAAAGTATTGCAAAATTATGGCGTATTGATTAATTTTTCTGGACGCTTTACGCAAGCAATTATTGAAGAACTTGGAGATGCAGTAAAAAAGTACTTAGAAGATGATTCTATGTCGCAGGGGGATACATACAACGTATTTTCAGTATTTATTGAACAGACGCAGAATATCAGGAACTATTCGATTCGCAAATCGTCTACTGCAATAGGAGAGAGGATTGCGAATTCTGGCATCATTACGATTGGACGTTCCGAGGATGGATATTTTGTGGCATCGGGAAATTTGATAGATAACCAAGATGTTGCAGTATTAACCGCTAAATTTGAAGAGCTTGCTGGCTTGGATAAAATAGCCTTAAAGAAACGGTATAAGGAAGAAATGAGAAAACCAATTTTGTCAGAGTCAGACGGTGCGGGGCTAGGAATTATAGATATGGCTAGACGCGCTAAAAAGCCTATGAAATATACTTTTGCACATCTTGATAATGAGGTGTCCTTTTTTACCTTAGAGGTTTACGTTTGAGGGGGAGTTAGGATGGAAGGTTTATATATTGAACAGACAAAATCAACCCCGAGGGTGGAGTTTGACGCCCAAAGAGGGAAGTTATCTATTGAAGGGCAATCCTATCCGGAAAATGCATTCCGGTTTTATGAGCCGATTTTTAAGTGGTTAGAAGACTATCTAAATGCGACAGATACGGAACTTATCTTGGACATTTATTTTCATATGCCGTATATCAATACAAGCAGCGCAAAATGCATCATGATGCTCTTGGATATTCTTGAAAATGCATATCAACAAGGGAAAAAAGTTAAAATTCGCTGGTATTATGATGAAGAAAACGAGGAAGCCTTAGAGTGCGCGGAAGAGTTTAAGGAAGATCTGGAGCTGCCGTTTGAGATTAGTCTTGTTGGAGGCGTGTAAAAACTGATGAACAAACAAGAGCCAAGACTGGAAGCAGGCAATTTGGGGCTGATTTACAATCAAAACACGATTAATGTCGTTGTTCTTGCTTGTTTGGTCATTATGGCATCGGTCGTTCTTACTGGCACTATGAGTTATTTTGTCACACGTGATGCGGCTTTGGATAAACTTAAAACCAAAGACATGGTGAATATTATCGATGCTGTTGATTCTAAAATCGCTGGAAGAATCGAAAGAGCCAAAGAAACTTCATTGCTTTTGGCGCGTGACCCAGCGGTTGCGGCATGGATTTTGAGCAGCGAGAAAGATGAAATGCATGGAAAAATTGCCAAAGCTCGCTTAGAAGAAATTTATCGTAATTATGATTATGCCAATGCCTTTATTGTGAGTGCGGTAACAAACCAATATTGGGCGGAAGGCGCTCGGATGATTCAAGTTATGTCTCCGACTGATCCGATGGCAAGCTGGTTTTTTTCAAGCTTGAAATTACATAAAGAGGTACTGCTTAATATTGATTATAATAGTGCGAGACAAAATACCTTTATTTTCGTAAACGCCTTGGTGGGGGATGTTGATAAGCCAATCGGAATTGCTGGCGTAGGCTTGAGTATCAAGGAATTTGCGGCTGAGTTTCAGCGGTATAAATACAGCCGGAATAGTGTGATTTGGCTGGTAGATGAAAAGGGGAAAATTCATTTAGCCGATGAGGTAGCTCAAAACGGGATGTATTTAAATGATTATATGCCTCCAGAGGTGGCTGCGGCGATTATCGATGATAAAGAAGCGACTGTAAAGAATGCACGGACTCTTGATTATGAAGATGCACAGGGGAAAGTCTTCGATTTAGCTTATCAAAAGATGCAAGGTACTGATTGGAAATTAGTAATACGAGTGCCGCGTGAAGAAAGCTTGACCGTTTTGAATAGCATTAAGTGGAATACGATGGTTGCAAGTTTAATTACCCTAGCGCTTTCTATCTTTGTTTTTTATTTTGTTTCTCGAAAAATTGCTAACCCCTTAAAACAGGCGTTGCTGCTTAACCAAGAAATGGAACGCTTGGTATTGACTCGGACAAGCGAGCTGTCTTTGCAAAACGAAAGGATCATGGATAGTATAAGCTATGCGAAGCGGTTGCAAGAGGCGATCCTTCCGGCGAGTTCTGAACTAGACGCAACTTTTAAGGAACATTTTGTGATTTGGAAGCCGCGAGATATTGTAGGCGGCGATTTTTATTGGAGTCGGCGAGTCAATTCCCATAAAAGCCTTATTGCGCTTTGCGATTGTACAGGTCATGGTGTGCCAGGGGCGTTTATGACGATGGCAGTAAACACGTTACTGAATCACATAGTGGCGCAGGGAGTGCATAACCCTTCTGAGGTGTTGGCTAAGTTAAATCGCGAATTTAAAGCTACCTTACATCGGCAACAGCAGACGGATATTACAGATGACGGCTTGGATATAGGAATTTGCCTGATTGAAGGAAGGCGCATTACTTTTGCTGGGGCGAAGATTGTTTTGTATAGGCTAAGGGATGGTCAGATATGCGCTGTAAAAGGAGACCGAAAAAGTATTGGCTATCGTCGTGCCAAAGAGGACCTGCAATTTACAACCCATGAACTCATGGCGCAAGAGGAAGATCGTTTTTATTTGGCTACCGATGGCTATACGGATCAGAATGGTGAAGAAAATGAGTATCCCTTTGGGCGTAAACGTTTGATTACAAGCCTTGAAGCGTGCGCAACTATGCCGATGGAGGGGCAGAAGCAGTGGTTGACTCAGTGTTTGAAGGAATATCAGGGGAGGGAGTCACAGCGTGACGATATTACGTTGCTTGGCTTTTCCCTGCGGTAAGGAGGTGTAATCTTGGGAAGAGATATAAATGAAGAACTTTTTGATGGCGAGCGCAAGGTGGTTGATAGAGCGGAAAGTGCGGTGAATGCGCCCGAGAATGTGACAAATCCTTTGTTGGGGCCGTATAAAGCCCTTTTAGGGGAATATAAAAAACTACTAAGACAGTCGCAAAAGGTATATTATATTAGCGATAGTCAAGGGTATCTAGTAAAAAAACATCAATCAGAACTTCAAAATCTACTTGATAATGCTAATCAAGGCTTTTTAACTTTTGGTAAAGATCTGCAGGTGAGTCGACAATATAGTGCAGAATGCGTACGAATTTTTGGCAGAGAGATTGCAGGGGAGTCGATTGTAGATTTATTAAGTCAGGGAGAAAAAGAACGAAAAAATAGTTTGGCCGAGTGCTTAAAAGTGGTTTTTGACGGCGCATCAGGAAATCGTGAAAAAATAGGGGAAATTCCTTCTCGTTTTCCTATTGGACCGCTTGAAGTGCAGGTAGAATGTAAAATTGTTGCTGCACCGGAAAGTGAAACAGATTCTTTTTTAGTTATGATGATTTTGACGGATATTTCTGCACAAGTAGAAGCGGAAGCTAAAATTGAATTTTTGAGTTATCATGATGCGTTGACAGGGCTATATAATCGTGCGCATGCGGACTTTGCGTTGGCGGAGATTTCTCGACAAAATAAGTCGCCTCTTAGTATTGTTATAGTAGATATGAATGGATTAAAGTTAGTGAATGACGTGTTTGGACATCTGCATGGAGACGCCATGTTGTGCCGGTTGGCGGAAGTCTTACGGCAAGTTGCCCGTCAAGGAGATGTTCTTATTCGTTGGGGCGGTGATGAATTTTTGCTCCTACTGCCGTGCGCCAATGAACAGGAATGCTTTGCGATGTGTGAGGAGATACGCAGCAGGTGTAAACAAATCGCAGGGGAAGCAGTACCCTTAAGTATTGCGATGGGAACCGCGACACAGACGCAATCTAACTTAATTTTTAACGAACTCTTTGCGCTAGCTGAGAGTCGAATGTATAAGGATAAGCTTCAGAAAAGCAAAGAGTTTCGTCATGCCGTTTTGCAAGTGTTTCAATCGTCCTTAAACGATGCTTGCCTTGAAAAAAAAGAGCATTTGCAGCGAGTAGGGAAACTGGCGGTTGCCTTTGCTAAGCATTTGGAACCAGACTTTGCCGCTGAGTCAAAGAAGTCGTTGCAAAGATTAGCGGAACTTCATGATATTGGAAAAGTGGCGATTGCAGCGGAGCTATTAGGAAAAGAGAGCGCTTTGACCGCAGAAGAGCGGGAAATAGTGCAAAAACATAGTGAAATTGGGTATCGGTTGGCGCAAGCCATTGGAGAGATAGAAGTTGCAGAGCTAATTCTCGCGGTTCGTGAGCATTGGGATGGAAGCGGCTATCCCTATCGGCTCAAAGGGGAAAAAATCCCTTTTTTTGCAAGGCTATTTTCAATTGTAGACGCGTATGACGTAATGACTCATGACCAGCCTTATAGGAAAGCTTTATCACCGGAAAAGGCGCAAGCGGAAATCCATGCATGCCAAGGCCGACAGTTTGATCCTGTTTTGGCGGAACAATTTTGCGTTTTTTTAACGGCGGGCTTTTGAAAGCGGGAGACGAATAGCAAGACCTCCTGTTGTAGAATGAAAACTACAGCAGGAGGTCTTGCCATATCTAAAAATATACAAAATAGAAACGATAGCAGCCGATGTAATGCGTTATAAATTCTTTTTAATGGAGGCAGACATTCTATTGGGTAATTGGATTATACCTGTTCCATAAAAGACGCCACATAAGACTAAAGTGAGAGCGCAAAAATGATTCCAAGCCAATTCTTCATTTAAAAAGAACGAGGAAGCCAAGATGCCGATAACGGGCGTTGCATTTTGAAATAGAGACGCAGTAGATGGGCCAACTTGTTGAATGCTCATATTCCATAGCAGCGCTCCCAACGCTGTGCTCATAAAGCTGGAAAAAAGAAGCACGGCAATGGGGAAAGGCTCAGTGGCGGAGGCGTACATCCAAGTGGAATTAGTAAGTAATCCCAAAAGCACAAGGGCGGCAGCGGCAAGGGCATGGCTGTACGCGGTAACTACCAAGGGCGGAAGCTGGAGGGTTGCTTTTTTTACAAAAAAAGAACCAATTACAAAGGTTAGCGTTGCAAGGAGTATAAGGGCATCTCCCACTAAAGTGGCTCCGTATTGGGACTTTCCCAGCACGACGAAACCTAACCCGCAAAATCCTAAGAAAACTCCTAGCAGCTTAGCTGGTGCAAGGGATTCTTTTTCATACAGCATGGCGCCAGCTACCGTGAGTAAGGGGCTTAAACCAAGAATAAGTACGCTATGAGTGCTGCTGGTTGCGGCAAGTCCTAATGTTAAGGCAATTTGATGCAAAAAAATACAAAACAAAGCGATGCCGCCAATTGGCAGGAATGCCTGCATGGATAGCGCTCGAAAGCCGTATTGATAAAATACAAATGATAACAGAGGTAAGCTTGCCAGTGTTAGGCGGATGGGAGCTAAAGCCAAGGGAGGGAAAAAAGAGGTAAGATATTTTATTGAGACTGAGTTGACACCCCAGAGGAGCACTACTAAAAAGAGCCAGCCCCATGGGCGTGAACAATGGAAGAATTGATTCAAAAAAGACACTCCTATGTTTTCGATACTTTTCTATAGTGGTTAACGCATGAATTTATTAAGGCTACACTATGCAAATGGTAACACGATTTTGATTTTGGCTCAATATAATGGCTAGTAGTGCTTGGCTGGTATTCATTGATAGTAAGTACATTATGGTTGCAATGCAGGAATTTCAGAAAAGAAAAAAGAATCAAATAATAATTACAATCGATTTTTCGGAGACACTTAGATATCCCCAGATCTGCTTTATTGTTCTAGCGCATATAAGTTGTAACAATAAAGGGAGTAGTTTGCCAGCGTAGACGATACGTAGCGAAGAAGATATTGCTGGCAAGCTAGGAAAGAAAGGTCTTCTTTGTTTGTAATGAAAGCCGACAACTAGTGACGGCATAATGGAGAGGATACGCATGAAAAAAGCAGGAGATTCCCATCAGCATGATGGTGTTTTTAGCATTAAAAGCATACGGATGCGGCTGTTACTCATTATGTTGGCGCTTATGTGCGGTTCGCTAAGTTTGCTAACTGGTTTGAGCTACTATTTTTCCGACAAAGCATTATCGAAAAGCGTTAATGAAACAGCGGCTGCCATTAGTCTTGATTATTCGCAACGCGCTGGCGCTTTTGTAAAAGAATTAGTGGTTTTTGTACAAGATATAGCGGTAAACCCGCATATTGTGAATCCACAAAACCGCCAGGAAATTGTAGCGGTGCTGGCTTTGAGTTTGCAACGCAACAATAAGTTTACGGGTATTAACTATGGAGATCTTGCAGGGAATGTGATTCGTGCGCAAGGAGATACCGCTTATTTAGGTGATCGTGACTATTATCTAAAGGCAATTAAAACGAAAGAGCTTACTATTTCCGAACCGTTAGTATCCAAAGGCTCTGGACGGCTGTCTATTGCTATTGCCGCCCCGGTTCTGGTAGATGGTGAAGTGAAGGCGGTTATTCAAGCGACAATGCCCCTCGATAGCCTTAACGAACTTGTTGGCGCGATTCGTTTTATGGACAGCGGTTATGGCTTTATTGCCGATCAGTCCGGAGTAGTTATCGCGCATGCAGTTCGCCCTGAAATCAATGGCAAGGTACGTATCAGCAAGGTACAAACAGAAGTAGAGAGGGTTCCTGAAGCAGACGAACGGCTAGCGGAATTGTTCACAAAGGCGCTTGCTGGAGAAGGCCCTGTGCAAGGCGTGTATACGTTAAGGAATAGACCGACTTTCACGGTAATGACGCCTGTGGAGCTTCAAGGAGGGGCCCGCTGGCTTTTGGGAGTTTCAGCGCCGGAAAGCGAAGTAATCGCTGAGGTCGTAACCCTTAATACCATTTTATTGCTAGCGGCTTTAGTTTGTGTCGTTCTTGGAGCCATTGTAATTGTTCTTATCAGCAGACGTTTTGCAAGGCCGGAGGAAAAATATTTTAAAGCCTTTCGTTATGTCGATGATGCAGTAGGAATTGTAAGTTTTGCTTCAGGAACTTTTATTGAGGTCAATGAGGCGTTTTTTGAACTATTGGGCTATGAGCGCGACGAAGTTTTGGCAAAGCCAGTAGATGCCCTTGGTCTGTGGGTGGAAGAAAAAAATCATCAGGTTCAGCGGCTGCTCAAAAATGAGCGTTCTGTAAGCAAGGTAGAGACTTTGTGGCGTGGACGAAACGGTGAAATTCGGATTGGCCTTTTTTCCGCGGATGTATTTGAAATGGGCGACGAACGCTACTATGTATTTGTTTGGCATGATATTACGGAGCAAAAAAAAGCGGAAGAAAACTTGCAAAAAGCATATGAAATGCTCGAACAGAAAGTAGAGGAGCGAACGCAAGAACTTTTTGCTGCTAATGAAGAACTTACTGCTGCCAACGAAGAGATGCTGGCGATGAATGACGAATTAGATATGGCAAATCGACGCTTGCAGGAAGAAAATAGTATACGCTGTCAAACCGAAGACAAGCTGTTATTACGCGAGCGGCAGTATCGAGCTGCTACTGCTTTATTGACTCGTCCTGTTGAAAATGTCGAAGTGCTTATGGAGAAAATGCTGGCCAATGCATTGCAACTGGTGCAGGCGACAGGCGGCTTTGTGGGTATTTATAATGACGCCGGAACGTCGGTGACGCTTCATCATGGAATCGGCATGCCGCAAGAGGCTGTTAAGGCGCCTCTTACGGCTGATGATGGACCGCTTAAGAAAATGCACGAAACAGGGGAGTCTTTATTTATCAAAGATTCCTGGTGGAATAAGGTTTTTCAAAAAGAAGATTTGCGAAATTCCAGTGTTATCTTGATTCCGCTGCAACAGGGACGGGCGGTTAAAGGTGTTTTGGCGGCGAGCTGGATTGGCGAGGAGCGCCCCTTGGAAGAAGAGACGGCAGAAGTGTTGCGGCAATTCGCAGATTTGGCGGTGTTGGCTTTGGAACGAGCCGAAGCGCAGGAAAAGATTAGCCATATGGCATTTTTTGATTTACTAACTGGCTTGCCTAATCGGGTAAATTTAAATTTGTATCTTGAAAAGGAGTTTGCAAAAGTTAGTACAGGAGCAGCAGCAGGCGTTTTGTATTTTATTGATATGGATGATTTGAAAACCATAAATGATACTTTTGGCCATTCGGCGGGAGATAAGGTGATTATGCAGGCTGGGGAAACCCTGCGGCGTAGTATGAAAGAGGAGCTCTTTGTTGCGCGTATTAGCGGCGATGAGTTTGTTGTTGTCGATCCTAGGCAAGAAGCGGCTCCGCAGGCGGAGGCGTTGGCGGATGAAATGATTAAAGAGCTCTGCCAGGAATACGATTTAGGGGAAGCTAAGATTCAAATGTCCGCCAGCATCGGCATTGTTGAATATCCCCAGCATGGCTTAGTGCCTGAAGTTATTTTGCAAAAGGCGGACATTGCCATGTATGCGGCTAAAGAAACCGGTCGCAATTGCTGGCATGTTTTTGAAGCGTCCCTATTGGAAAAAACATCGGAAGATACGATGTTGATTAATGCAATGCGCTTTGCTTTAGAGAGAGAAGAGATGTTTTTGCAATATCAGCCGCAATGGACGGTGGATGGGACGAAAATTATTGGCGTAGAAGCGTTGCTGCGCTGGGAGAGCAGAGAACATGGACGCATCTCCCCGGCGAGATTTATTCCCTTGGCTGAAAGGAGCCGCTTGATTTTGCAGCTGGGGCAATGGGTATTTCAACGTGCTTGTTCTTTTGCCAGGCGCCTAGCGGCCATGGGAAGAAGCGATATTCGGGTGGCTGTGAATATTTCTTCGCGCCAGCTCAAGGAAGAAGGGTTTGTTTCTTTTATTGTAGAGACCCTAGAAGCGCACGGCGTTCAGCCTTCGCAAATCGAGCTTGAAGTTACGGAAAGCGTATTTATCGACAATATGGAAGGCAGTATATTTAAACTGAAGCAGCTAAAAGAGCGCGGCATTCAATTGTCAGTGGATGACTTTGGAACAGGCTTTTCTTCTTTATCGTATTTGAGAAAATTACCGGTAAACTGCCTGAAAATTGATAAGTCTTTTGTTGATAACATTGCCTGCGATGAGTTGCAACTTCAATTTGTTAACTCCATCATTAACATGGGGCATACGTTGGGCGTTAGCATTGTGGCGGAAGGCGTTGAAACCGAGGAGCAACGAAGCAGGTTGAGCCAGTGTCATTGCGATTATGTGCAAGGCTATCTGCTGAGTAAACCCATTATGGAAGAAGAAGCCGTTGCGGCAATTCTTGGGGCAACCGTTAAAAGGGAAGATCGCTTTCATTGAAAACAGACGTGCAACCCAGTATAATCTAATGGTGTTCACACTGGGAGCATTCAGTGAAGTACTAGATTAAATAGATAGGCGGCTAAAACATGAAAATTTCTAAGCAAGATGCATTGATATGGTTCGATTATTTCTCGCAACTACCGGAGCAAGAGGAACTCAGTACGAAACATGAAGAAATTATTTATGCGACCTTTGCGCAAATTGAAGCGGCGGTAGATCAAAGAAATGAAAACTTGATGGCGGAAATTAAAAATTTGAAGACCTTAGAAAATAGAACTTATTTTGTGGGAAAAGAAAATAAATTTCCTCAAGGATGCCGCTCTTGTTTGCTTGGGACCGGTTTGAGCGCTATTCGCAAAACGAACAAATGCAACTTAGAATGTAAATTTTGCTATAACTATGGCGAATTAGACGCCATCCATCCGGTGGGCGAAGGCATGTGGGAAATTGGAGGCACAAAGTATTACGAGAAGGATCTTGATTTGCTTCTTTCTATTTATGAAAAGCCTACAGGTATTTCTTATGTATATTTAGAGCCTTTTATGGAAATTGAAGAGTACTATTCCATTATCAAGAAGTTTAAGGCAGCGGGCATTCATCAGCATTTATATACCAATGGCACCCTGGCTACGGAAGAGACCTTGAAAGCCTTGGGAGAGGCGGGGCTTGACGAAATCCGCTTTAACTTAGGCGCTTCAAACTGCGCGGACAAGGTAATTGAAAATATTGGTCTAGCCAAAAAATACATTAAAAAAGTAGGCATTGAAACGCCGATGACTCCGGAATTCTATGCAGCGTTTTTCAAGAAGAAGCAGGCAATTTTTGCGACGCACCTTGATTTTATCAACTGTGCAGAGCTGCATTTAAATGAGAATAACGTAGGAAATTATTATGGAGAGAATATGTATATCTGTAGACAAGGGTACGTATCTCCCATTTGGAGCCGGGAACTAACCTTGAAATTTATGAAGATCGCCGACGAAGAGAAATGGGACTTGGCGGTTCATGACTGCTCGAACTACACAAAATTTGCACGCAGCTTAAATTTAAGCAGCAAAGCAGGCATGTGGTTTGGCGCCAGCAATTACGCCTGCGAATTCTCAACGCTGCCATATGAACTGTTTATGCCTATCTTGAACGATGATGATTTTAAATTTTTGCAGGAAGAGGAGCTGCCAGACGGTTATAAACCGAAGCTTTTCGAACTGTAAAGGATAACGCGCAGCGGCCTTTATTGTATTAGACATGCATTCAACTCGCTTGGAGGATAGGCGTTCTGCAGCGAGCTGTATGCATGTTTTTTTTGTTGTGACGGTTGTCTCCGTGATGCAAATCACGGTGCAAGGCGGAAATACCAGTTACGATGGATGGGTAAGAAGATATTAAGACTATGGCGGTGAAACGGGTGGAAATAAAAGAAGCGTATAAAAGTGAATTGAAGCAACACTTCGGAGCGGATGAACGCCGGATTCAGCATGCGCTCAAGGTTTTAAAGACCGCAGAAACGATTATGGACGGTGAAAATATCCAAGGGTCTATAAGGGATGTCGTGACGATTACGGCGCTTTTGCATGATGTGGGGATTAAAACAGCAGAGCAAAAATACCAATCTGCCGCAGGGACTTATCAAGAAATCGAAGGACCGCCCCTGGCGCGCCGCATGATGGAGCGACGCGGCGCAGAACCGGCAGTTACAGACCGGGTTTGCTATATTATAGGCGGCCATCATACGGCGAGCAAAAATGACGGTCTAGATTTTCAAATCATTTGGGAAGCGGATTTGTTTGTAAATATCGAAGAAGAAAGCTTGGCTCAAAACCAGCAGGCTCTTGCAGCCATGATCGAGAAGAATTTTAAAACCGTTACAGGCAAAAACTTGGCGAAAAGAACGTTTTTGCAGTAACAAAAGAAAGGGAGCGGATATACGATGAAAATTGCTATTCTTGTGCGCGAAGAAACTATGGAGCGTTGTACCGTAGGTGGCTGTCTAAACGCTTTTTTTCAAAGAGAGGACGCTTTTGAACGGTATCGGGATATGGAAAACGTGGAATTGCTGTCATTGACGCATAACGGCGGAGACTTGGCGAAAAAGATAGAAACCTTGCGAAAAAAAGAAGTGGATGTGATTCATCTGTCTTCTTGTATGAGAAAGAAAGATCCTAATTATAAAGCAGTGGCCGAGGCGTTATCGGAACATTTTACCGTTGTGGGATATACGCATGGACAAGAAGATACCAACACAATTTGTGCGGCAAGAAAGTCTGGAAAACAGTAGGTAAGTAGCAAGAGAATATGAAAAAACGGAGCCGGCGGAGCGCAACAGAAGCGTTTTAGCCGGCTTTAGATTTTGGGTGGGATCCCTTTGTATAATTTCGCGATTTTTGCGGTTGGAAATTACCTTCGAGAGACATTGCTGACGAACCGCGAAATACACGAAAAACGCGAAAGAAGTTTTCGAGATTATGTGGTATAAACGGCGGTATATATTTAGCCTTGTTATCTCCTAATGCACATGTTAAAATGAAAGTGAATTCACATTCACAAAAAACGATTTTATTTATGATATGGGGGCGCCGGCATGAAAAAGAGACTAAAGGTGTTACTGCTTCTGCTGCTTGTAGGTCTAATTGCTGCAGGTGTATATTCTTTGTGCTTTAAGAAACAGAGCGATCCCAACAGTATTAAGGTTTCCGGCAATATTGAAACAACAACAGTCGGGGTGGGCTTTAAAATAGCCGGACATGTGGCGCAGCGCTTTGTGGACGAAGGCGAAAAAGTGAAAAAGGGACAACCTATCGCTGCTTTGGAGCAGGCCGATCTGGAATTGGATGTGGCTAACGCGAAGGCTCAGCTTCTTGCGGCGCAAGCAATGCTGACGCAATTGAACAATGGCTCGAGGGTGCAAGATATTTCAGCAGCGCAGGCAGTTTTGCGCAGCGCTGAGGCGGACAAGGAAAATGCGGCTACGGATTATCGCCGCACGCAGCAGTTATATGCGCAAGGAGCCATAGCCGAACAGCAGTTGGACCGGAGCCGCACTGCCTATGCTACGGCAAACGCCCGCAGCGACCAAGCAGCGCAGCAACTTAGTCTGCTTGTGGAAGGTCCCCGGCAGGAAGAGATTGCATTGGCCGCAGCCAAGGTGGAACAAAGTAAACAGGTGTTGAATTTAGCGCAGACTCGTCTTGGCTATTCCCAGATTATCGCGCCTGTAGACGGCTTTGTTTTATCCAAAAATATTGAAGCAGGCGAATATGTAGCTCCGGGCACGGCGGTAGTCACCCTTGGCGAATTAGGTCAGGTTTGGCTAAAAGCCTATATTTCTGAAACCGACTTGGGCAAGGTAAAGCTTGGGCAGCCGGTCGTCGTGACTGTCGACACGTATCCAGGGAAAAAATATCAGGGCCAGATCAGTTTTATCGCCTCGGAAGCGGAATTTACACCGAAAAATATCCAAACCGCCGAAGAACGGGTTAAACTGGTGTATCGCGTTAAGATTTCTATTGCCAATGAAGCCTATGAGCTAAAACCAGGGATGCCGGCGGATGCGCAAATTCTCTTGAATGGAGAATAAATGATGGATGCAATTAGGATGCACGAGGTGACGCAAAAATTTGGCGGAGTCATCGCTGTGAACCAGTTGACTCTTGCTGTGCAGGAAGGCGAGATTTTTGGGTTGTTAGGGCCTGACGGAGCGGGGAAGACGACCATCATGAGGCTTTTAGCGGGCCTTTTGGCGCCAAGCGCAGGAGAAGCCTGGGTGTGTGGTTTTCATACGCTAAACGATGTCGAAGCGCTCCGAAATCACATTAGTTATATGCCGCAGCGCTTTGGGTTGTATCTTGATTTGACGGTGCAAGAGAATATTGATTTTTATGCGGATTTGTATAATGTTTCCCAAGCAGTACGCAAAGAAAAAATCCCGGAATTGCTGGCGTTCAGCAATATGACGGCTTTTCGCGACCGACAGGCGCGGAATTTATCCGGCGGCATGAAGCAAAAACTGGCCCTTGCCTGCGCTCTTGTGCATACGCCGAAGGTGCTGCTTTTGGATGAACCGACAAACGGCGTGGACCCGATGTCGCGGCGTGATTTTTGGCGCATTTTATATAAGCTTCTCGAAGATAAAGTGACGATTTTTGTTTCTACATCGTATCTTGACGAAGCGGAACGCTGTGACCGCGTCGGTCTCTTGCACAAAGGTCAATTGATTTTGGCAGGCAAGCCGGCGGAAATCAAAGCCAAGATGGGCGGCGTCTTGCTGGAAATACGCTGCAGTGCGCCCAGAACCGTATTGCCGCTGCTCAAAGCGGCTATGCAGCCTCGGTCGGCCGGGTTGTTCGGTAATAAGATTCACTTGGTTGCCATGGGAGAAGCGGAACAGGTCGAGGCGGACGTTAAGGAGAAATTGCGTGAGTTAGACATTCAAGGGGAAGTGACAGTGATAACGCCTTCCTTGGAGGATGTGTTTATTTCGATGCTTACGACGGGAGAAAGTGGTGAATGAAGTGGAGGACAGCCGCAATGACTCGGAATATGCTGTAATTGTTGAAAACTTGGTAAAGCGTTATGGCAGTTTTACGGCTGTCAATAATGTATCCTTTCGGGTGAAAAAGGGAGAGGTTTTTGGCTTTCTTGGACCCAATGGCGCAGGGAAATCGACTACCATTCGCATGCTGTGCGGCATTATTTTGCCTACGTCCGGCAAGGCTCAGGTAATCGGTTTGGATGTATTTCGCCAGGCAGAGGAAATTAAAGCCAATATCGGCTATATGTCGCAAAAATTTTCGCTTTACGAAGATCTCACCGTGGAAGAAAATATTGATTTTTATAGCGGTATCTATGAGCTTCCGGCGGCGCGAAAGCAAGAACGCAAGGAATGGGTGCTTAAAATGGCTGGGTTGAAGGAGCAACGCAATAGCTACACGTCTACCTTGGCGGGAGGCTGGAGGCAGCGTCTGGCACTGGGGTGTTCTCTTTTGCATCAGCCGCAAGTACTGTTTTTGGATGAACCGACCTCAGGGGTAGACCCCATTTCGCGGCGCAATTTTTGGGATTTAATTTATCATCTGGCGGGCGAAGGGGTTACTGTTTTTGTTACCACGCATTATATGGATGAAGCTGAATATTGTGATCGTCTGGCTATGATTTATCGGGGCGAGCTGGTGGCGATAGGCACGCCGGACGAGCTGAAAAATCAGCATATTGCTGCGCAAAGTATCCCGTTGGAAGGTATGGATTCTAAAGTAATTAGGCCATCGTTGGAGGACGTGTTTGTATCCATTATTGAAGCGCAAGATCGGAAGCAAACTGAGTAAGGAGGGGCGGGTTGTGAGCATTCATCGCATAGCGGCGATTATTCGCAAAGAATTTATTCATATTCTCCGCGACTCCCGCAGTTTGGGCATGGCGATTGCCATGCCGATATTATTGATTTTTCTTTTTGGCTCTTCTTTAAGCTTGGATGTGGATCGCGTACCTCTCGTGGTCTGGGATCAAAGCCAAACCACTGACAGCCGCGAATTAATCGGCCGCTTCACATCTTCGCAGTATTTTAGTTTGGCTTCAACCGCTGCTTCCTATGCGGACATTGAGGCTGCCATTGACCGGAGGGAGGCTATTTTGGCGCTTGTCGTTCCTTATGACTTCGGCCGGAAATTAGAAAGCGCGCAGCAGGCGGAGGTGCAGCTCCTCGTTGACGGCAGCGACGCCAATACGGCTACGATCGCGATCGGCTATGCGCAAGGAGTGACCAATGGCTACAACAGCGCCTTGCTGTTAAAATCCTTGCAAAAAAAAGGCGGTAAAGCCGTAGCTATGCCGTTAGAGGGGAAACTGCGCGTTTGGTTTAACCAGGATATGCAGGCGAAGAATTACATTGTTCCCGGGCTTATCGCCGTAATCATGATGGTGATTGCGTCCTTGCTGACTTCTTTGACAATTGCCCGTGAATGGGAAAACGGAACCATGGAACAGTTGATTACAACCCCGCTCAAGCCGCTGGAACTGATTATCGGCAAACTAACGCCGTACTTTGTGATTGGCATGCTGGACGTAGCGCTGGCGGTGCTGATGGGACGATTTTTGTTTGATGTGCCGCTGCGGGGGAATGCGGCCCTTGTTTTTGGGATGGCGGCGCTGTTTTTGCCGGGAGCGCTGGCCATGGGGATGTTGATCAGCATTATAACGCGGTCGCAGCTTTTGGCCAGCCAGTTGGCGATGGTACTGACTTTTTTACCCTCGTTTCTGCTGTCTGGCTTTATGTACGCTATTGCGAATATGCCGGAGCCTATTCAAGCGCTTACCCACCTGATCCCCTCGCGCTACTTTGTTGCTATTTTGAAGAACGTTTATTTAAAAGGGGCGGGACTGGAAATCATTTGGGCGGAAGCGGTATTCCTCTTTTTCTTTGGGGTGATTATGGTTTTTATTGCCAACAAGAAACTCAAAAAGAGACTGGTGTGAGCTATGGTTTTTGAACGTTTGCGGCAAATGATAAAAAAAGAATTTATTCAGGTCCTTCGCAATCCCAAAATGAGAGCGATTGTTTTAGTTATGCCTGTCATACAAAGCCTTATTTTTGGCTATGCTGTGACGACGGATGTGAATCAGGTAACTACGGCTATTTTTGACCAGGCCCAAACGCCGGAAAGTCGGGAATTGACGGATCGCTTTACCCGTTCAGGATATTTTTCCGTGAATGCAGTGCTGCAAAGCGACCGCGAGGTAGACGAAGTCATTGGCTTGGGGAAAAGCACGGTTGTGCTGCGCATTCCCGCTTCGTTCAACCGCGAGCTGGCAAGCGGCGCTACGGCGAAGGTGCAAATCATTGTGGATGGCGTGGATTCCAATACCGCCGGAGTGGTGCTGAATTATGCCGGGACTATTTTGCAAAACGAGAACGTTGAGTTGCTAAAAAAACGCGCAGGCCTTCCAGGGTGGGAGACGGCGGGAGTGCAGCTGCAGACGCGGCCGTGGTTTAACGAGAATCTGACAAGCCGGAATTTTTATGTCCCTGGCGTCATTGCGGCCATTGTCATGTTGGTCTCGCTTTTACTGACCAGTATGTCCGTTGTGCGGGAGAAAGAAATGGGCACCATGGAACAAATTGTCGTGACGCCGATTAAGCCGTTCGAGTTCATTTTAGGCAAGACTATGCCGTCCATTGTCCTGGGTTTTGTGAATATGATTTTTGTTACCTTGATCAGTGTCTTTTGGTTTGATATTCCTGTGCGCGGCAGTGTGCCGCTCTTGTTTTTAGCCAATGGCTTGTATTTGATGACAACCGTCGGCATTGGTCTCTTGATTTCTACTATTTCCGATACGCAGCAGCAGGCGATGATGTCGAGTTTCTTTTTCTACCTGCCGGCGATCCTGTTATCCGGATTTATGTTTCCCATTGCCAATATGCCGGAAGTAGTGCAATGGTGTACCTATGCCAACCCGTTGCGGTATTTTTTAATCATTATTCGCGGCATTTTTCTAAAGGGGGTAGGGCTGTCGATTTTGTGGCCTCAATTATTGGCATTATTCTTGTTAGGAACGGCGCTCTTGACAGTGGCGGTCAAAAAATTCCGCAAGAATTTGGCCTAAGGGAGAGAAGAAGTTATGCGCAGCAGAAAAACAACGGAAATACGCCGCGAGGAAATCTTGCGGGCAGCGCTGTCGATTGTGGAACAGCAGGGCTTAGATAATTTGAATACAAATGCGATTGCCGCTGTGATTCAATTGGTGCCGTCCGCTATTTACAGGCATTTTAAAAATAAAGAAGAAATAATTGCGGCTCTGATTGACTTTATTGGCGAGCGTCTGCAGCAAAATTTGCAGCAAGCGACAATGCAGGAGGGGACGGCGCTGGAACGTTTAAAATGTCTCTTTGAACTTCATGTGAAATTGCTGCAAGAAGAGCCGGCGATTCCGCGCATTCTTTATTTTCTAATCAGCAGTGAGCGCAATCAGGAATTGAAACAAAAGATGCTCGCTGAAATTAACGCTTATGTATATGAAACGAAAAAGCTGTTGCTCCAAGGGAAAAAAGCCGGTGAAATCAACCAGGAGGTGGATGTTACGGCGGCGGCCATGATGTTTTTAGGCATGATCCAGCCCCTGGTCATTCTCAGCCAAGAGAATAAGGCCGTATTGGACGAGTATCCGCAGAAATTGTGGCAATGTTATCAGCGCACGATTGATTTCTAGAAAAAACGTGTTCCGTTAATTTAGAAGCCAAGGAAAAAATTAAAAGCGCAAGAATAAATTTAGTTTTTTCTAGAAGGGAATTGCTTTGGTAAAGAGAATACATTCATTTATAAAGCTTCTACGAAAGAAGTGCAATACACACGAATGTGTAACAGCCAGTAGCGTTTCCTATCCGTTTAAGGAGGGGGATCTATGGCTGTTGTTTTGTTTTTTATAAATTTGGAACAATTTAACAAACGTGTAAACGTATAGGAGGGGACTGGATGATGAATTTTCCTAAACGTAAGTTGGCCATTGTTGGGGTAGGGCATGTTGGTTCAGCGGTATTAAATTGCGCCTTGTCGTTTAATTTGGCGGCGGATATTGCGTTAATTGATATCCTTGAAGAAAAGGCCATGGGGGAGGCGCTGGACGCCAGCCACGGCACTCCGTATACCTTTAGCCCCAGCGTTCATGTGCATGCAGGGGGCTATGAGGAGTGTAAGGATGCGGACGTGATTATCGTTGCCGCCGGTCCGAGCATTCTTCCAGGCGCTAATTTGGATCGGTTGCTGTTGGCGGAGAGTAATGTGAAAACCATTCATGATGTCATGACTTCCATTACTAAGTATACGAAGGAAGCCATTATCATCATGATTACAAACCCTTTAGATATTACTACGTACTGTGCGCAAAATCTCTTTGACTATCCTAAACATAAGATTTTAGGGACTGGGACAACCTTGGAGACCGCGCGGCTGCGCCGGATTTTGGGCAATAAATACAACGTCGACCCCAAGAATGTACATGGTTATATTCTCGGCGAACATGGAAACTCCGCCTTTCCGGCTTGGAGCCTGGTGAGCGTGGCCGGTATTGCCGCTGACAAGCTAGATTCGTATTTCCAGCCGGAAGAACCCTTGGATTATGAAAAAACGGGCGCAGCGGTGGTCAATGTCGCTTATGATGTACTGAACTACAAGGGCTGCACCAACTCTGGTATTGCCATGGTCGCCTGCCGGATTGCCAGAGCGGTATTTTATAATGAAAACAGCATTTTCCCGGTATCTACGACCTTAAGTGGAGAATATGGATTGTCCGGCATTGCTTTGAGCCTGCCTTGCATCGTGAATTCCGAGGGGGTTCGGCAGCGTTTGGAAGTACCTTTAAATGAAACGGAAATTGGCAAATTGAAAGCAAGCTTTGAAAACTTGGGACAAGTGTTGAAATCGGTGGGCGTTAAAAAGTAAACCAATCTAAAATAAGGAGGCAAACAAATGACGATGGCAGTAGAACAAGTAAGTTTTCCCCAGAATGTGTTTCGCGGACGCGGGGCATTGCAGCAAATTGGCGCGTATGGTAAGAGCCTAGGCGCTCCGGTGTTCATTTTAGGAGGAAAGACGGCTCTTGCGAAAACAAAAAAAGCGCTGGAAGCCAGTCTACAGGCGGCGGGCGTGCAAGTAGCCGCTGTGGAGTGGTATGGCGGCGAATGTACACAGGACAACATTGACCGTTTGGCGGCTGGCGTGCGTCAGCATGGCGCAAAGGTGATTATTGCCGTGGGCGGCGGCAAGGCGCTTGATACCGGCAAGCTGACAGGAGATGCCTGCGGCGTGCCTGTAGTAACGGTACCGACCATTGCGGCTACTTGCGCGGCGGCTACGCCGGTAGCGGTGCTGTATGACAATGACGGTATCTTCATCCGCATCGTATCCTTTCCGAACTGCCCGGTGGGCATGATCATTGATACCGATATTTTGCTGGCAGCGCCAGCAGAGTATTTGTCCGCAGGCTTAGGAGATACGCTGGCAAAATGGTACGAATACCGCGCCGCGATTCAGTGCGTGGAGCAGAACAGCCTGAGCTTGGCGGCCTTGGCTCAGGGCCGTTTATGTTATGACTTGGTGGCCCGTTTCGGCGGTGAAGCCCAAAAGGCCGTAGCGACGAAAAAATATGCTTCAGCTCTGGAGGCGGCGGCAGACGCTATTATTCTTTATGCGGGAATGGCCTCCATTTATGGCGGCGAAAAGTTGCGTTCTGCAGCGGCCCATGCTTTATATAACGCCTTTACGATTATTCCTGCTGCCCATGAAATGGGGCATGGCCGGACCGTGGGCTATGGAAATCTTTGCTTATTGGCGCTGGAAGGACGGTCAGATGAAGAAATTCTGGAAGCCGTTGAAATTGCTAAAGCTTGCGGCGTACCTGTGACTAGCCAGCAGATTGCTAGAACAACAGCGGCGCAACTGGAGGATGTTGCAGCGAAAGCGGTATCGCTGCCGGATATGAAAAACATGCCGGTGACTGTGACTACGGAGAAAATGCTCCAGGCAATTGCCAGGGTGGACGCACTAAGCGCTGATTAGAAAAAGAGCAAGCAAGCGCCGAAGAAGCGGCGCTTGCTTGCTCTTTTTATGTAGGGGAGGGCATTGTGAAGGACTGTAGAAAGAAAATAGTAAGGTTTAGCAGGGAATTGAATGAAAATGGAGAATATATAACTATACATAATAAAGTTTCCACGAAGGAAACGTAATACACACGAATGTGTAACAGCTGCAAGTTCGTCTGCCATCCGCAGACGTAATTGGGCTGTTGTTTTTTATGTCAAGAGAAGAAAGGTTGTTGTGGAAGATGAAGAAAAAGACAGCTCTCTATATTATAATGTGCGGTATGCTAATGACAGCATTGCTGCTGACAGGGTGCGGAGGAAAAAAAGAAGCAAAGACCCCGGCGGATGCGATTGTTTTGGGGGTTGAAAATGAGTCTGCTAAAGTAAATCCGCTCTTTACAGACGAGCATGATGATGCGGTAATGCTGATCTTTACAGGATTGACCCGATACAATGAAAAGAACGAATTGACGCCGGATTTAGCGGAGTCCTGGCAGGTAAGCGCGGATCAAAAGGAATACATATTCAAGCTGCGGCAAAATGTGAAATGGCATGACGGTCAGCCGTTTACAGCGGAAGACGTTAAATTTACGATTGATACGGCATTAGACAAAAAAAGCAATTCAACCATTCGCGAACGTTTTGAAGAAATTCAAGAGGTAAGCGTATTGGATCCCTATACGGTCAAGATTGTTTTAAAGACTCCTTTCCCCTTGCTTGATGCGATGACGACCGGCATGATTCCGAAACATGCCTTAGCGGGAAAAGACGTGAATCAAGATGCCTTTAACGCCCAGCCGATTGGCACAGGACCTTTCCGGCTGAGCCAATGGCAAAAAGGACAAGCGATGACGTTAGAAGCCAATAAGGAGTTTTATCGGGGCGCTCCGAAAGTGGCGAAAGTGATCTTGAAGTTCCTGCCGGATCAGAACGTCCGGGCGCTGCAGTTGGAAACCGGCGAAATTGATGTAGCTCTTGTCGATCCGGCTCAAGTGGAGCGGGTGCAAAAAGTGCAGAGTCTCCAAGTGGAACGTGTGGTAACCGCGGATTATCGCTGTTTGATGTATAATCGCCAATTTCTCTTATGGAATGATGCGCGTGTGCGCCAGGCGTTGAATTTTGCCGTAGACCGGGAGGCGCTGGTAAAAGGCGTGATGCTTGGCTGGGGCAAAGCGGCTTACGGACCGCTGCAGCTCAATTGGGCCAATAACAGTGCGGTAGAAACATATGCTTATAATCCGGCAAAGGCGAAAGAACTGCTGGCTGCGGCAGGCTATACGCCCGGAGCGGACGGAATGCTGCAAAAAGACGGGAAGAAACTGACTTTTAAAATTACTACTTTTGCCCATGATCCGGTGAGGGTTTCCTTAGCGAACGCCTTGTCCACGCAGTTTAAACAAATTGGCGTAGACGCTGTGCCGGATCCGCGCGAAAAAGGATCCTTTAAAATTGCCGACATGGAAACCTTTTTGCTGGGATGGGGCAGTCCCTTTGATCCGGATCAAGATACGTACCGGATCTTCCATGGCAGCGATCCCAGCGGCCAAAACTATGAACACTATAAAAACGCTAAGGTGGATGCAGCTTTGACAGCGGCGCGGCAAACAATGAATCAAGAAGCGCGCAAAGAATTTTACGCTCAGTTCCAGCAAGCGTTGGCAGAGGACCCAGCGTTTAATTTCCTGGTTTACTTGGATGTTGCCGTAGTACATAATAAAAGCATCGGCGGCTTCAAGGCAAGGACGTTGGGCCATCATGGCGCCGGTTATACTTGGAATGTTGAAGAATGGAGCAAGACTCCCTGATGCTGCTGTTTATTTTGCGGAGGCTGCTGGCTAGTGTGCCGGTGCTGCTGGTTGTCAGTCTCTGCTCCTTTTTCTTTATTCATACGGCCCATGGGGACCCGTCGGTGGCCATGTACGGCAGCCAATTGGAACGAATGCGCCCGGCGGACCAGGAGCGCATCCGTGAAAATTTGGGGCTGGATCAACCATTGCCTGTACAGTATGGACGCTGGTTGTCGCAAGCTTTACAAGGCGAATTGGGAACCTCCTATATTACCGGCCGCCCGGTATCTCAAATGCTGGCGGAGCGGCTGCCGCGTACGATTGTGCTGAATGTGAGCGCTTTGGCGCTGATGGTATGCCTGGCGGTTGCCGTGGGCTTGGCTAGCGCCATTCGTCAATATTCGTGGATTGATTATCTGGCGACGTTTTTTTCGTTTCTCTTTTTTTCCATTCCTAGCTTTTGGCTGGCGCTGTTAGCGATTTTGTTTTTCAGCGTCTATTTAGGCTGGCTGCCATCCGCTGGCATGGCTTCTTTGGGGAATGATGGAGATTGGCTCGACCGGCTGCGGCATTTGCTGCTGCCGGTCGTTGTGCTGGCGTTAAGTCATGTGGGCGCTTACATTCGCTTTGTGCGTTCCAGCATGCTGGAAGTGCTGGGTAAGGAATATATTCGTATGGCCCACGCCAAAGGCTTATCGCCGCGAAGAGTGCATTATCTGCACGCCTTTCGCAATGCATTGGTGCCTGTTATTACCTATGGCGGGTTATCTTTTTCTTCTCTTGTCGGGGGCGGTTATCTGGTGGAGACGGTATTTGCTTATCCAGGCCTGGGACAATTGAGCATTCAAGCCGCATCCATGCGAGATTATCCGCTATTGATGGGAACGATATTGCTAACCGGCTGCTTTGTCGTCGCCGGAAACTTGCTGGCGGATATTGCCTGCGCTTGGGTAGATCCCCGGCTGACGGTGGAAGGGCTGCGAAAGAAGGTGGGCGGCATTGGGTAACAAGGCTTTTTGGAAACGTCTGGTGCGCCACCGTTTGGGGCAGGGCGGTTTAATTGTTTTGGCAATCATGCTGTTGCTGGCTGCTGCTGCGCCGCTTTTGGCGGCGTATAGTCCGGTGGACGCCGACTTAGCAGCGGTACGGCAGCCTCCTAGCGGTATGCATCTATTTGGTACGGATGAACTGGGGCGTGATATTTTTAGCCGTCTGTTGTATGGCGCGCGCGTGTCCCTTGCGGTGGGTATTGCTTCGGTGGCTCTGGCGACTACCTTGGGGCTTTTATACGGCGTGGTTAGCGGTTATGCAGGCGGCTTGGCGGATAATGCGCTGATGCGTTTGTTGGATGGCTTGCTTTCGGTGCCGACGCTGGTGCTGGTCATTGCCTTGCAGGCGCTGAGCGGTCAAGGTTTTCAAAGTGTTATTGGGGTGATTGCGGCTACCAGTTGGATGCAGACGGCTCGGATTGTACGGACCGAGTTTTTAGCGGTGAAACAGCAGCCTTTTGTGCAGGCGGCGCTTACATGCGGCGCAAGTGACGGAACGTTGATTTGGCGGCACATCTTGCCGAATTGTTTGCCTTCGGTTGTCGTGTTGGCGACGATGAGCGTAGGCCATGCGATTGTAACGGAAGCGGCCCTCAGCTTTCTGGGCATGGGAATTCCGCCGCACCTTCCTTCATGGGGGAATATGCTGATGGGCGGGCAGCGGAGCATTTTAGCCGGCGCCTGGTGGATTACCTTTTTCCCGGGCTGCTTTATTGTCTTGACCGTACTTGCCATTAACTTCTTGGGAGATGCGGTACGAGACGCTCTTGATCCGTTAGGGGGCAAAGGAAATTTCGGAGCAAAAGGAGAGGCGTCATGAAGGAATCTTGTTTGTCCTTGCGCCATGTGTCTGTTTCTATTGATGGCGCGCCTTTAGTTCGGGATGTGACCTTTGATGTGCCTGCTGGTGAAGTCTTGGGCTTGGTAGGAGAAAGCGGCAGCGGCAAGTCGTTGACGCTGCAGGCGGTGCTAGGGCTGGCCGGTATGGGGCGCAATAATGTGCAGGTTCAAGGAGAGGCCTGGTTCCAAGGGAAAAACTTATGCGCATTGAAGCCGGAGGAGCTGCGCGCGCTACGCGGTGCGGCGATCGGCATGGTCTTTCAAGATCCCCTGGCCTCGCTGAATCCGGTATTGCCTGTAGGCTGGCAGGTAGCGGAGCTTTTTCGAGTGCACCGGAAGCTGTCGCGTCGAGAGGCTGGAGCCGGGGCGAGACAAGCCCTGCTTCGCGCGGGCGTTACAAAGCCGGAAGAGCTGTACTATCGCTTTCCGCACCAATTGTCAGGCGGTCAGCGGCAGAGAGTGCTGATTGCTATGGCTGTGGCGCTGGAGCCTCCCTTGATCATCGCCGATGAGCCGACTACCGCCTTGGATGTGACCTTGCAAGCGCAGATTATCGAAGAATTGCGCCGCTTGCAGCAAGAGGGAGGAAGCTCAGTGCTTTTAGTCTCTCATGATATGGGCGTGATTGCAGAGCTGGCGGATCAGGTGGCGGTCATGCGGGAGGGGCGCGTGGTAGAACAGGGAAGCTGTATGGGAATTTTTGATGCGCCTCAGGAGGCCTATACGAAGCGCTTGTTGGCGGCCAGCCGCTTCGAATTGATTGAGGAGGCGGCGCATGAGTCTTCTTGTAGTTGAAAACGTTTGCTGCCGTTATCGGTTGCATTCGCATTGGCTGGCCGGGCATAAAGAAGTGAAGGCCGTAGAAAAGGTATCCTTGCAGATTGCCGAAGGGGAGCGCTTGGCGTTGGCTGGCGAAAGCGGCAGCGGGAAAAGTACGCTGGCTAGAGCGATCTTATTGTTGGAGCCGCTGGCATCAGGTAAAATTCTTTTTGGTGGTGAGGATATTTCCACGCTAAAGGGGAGGACGCAAAAAAACTATCGGCGTCAAGTGCAGATGGTGTTTCAAGACGCTTATTCTTCCATGAATCCCCGTATGCAGGTAGGCGAAATTCTAGCGGAACCAGTGCGGTCTTTTGCCTTGGAGGAAAATGAAGCTCGCATAACGAAGCGGATCAGTAATATGCTGGAATGCTGCGGCTTGTCCGCTAAAGTTTTGGAGCGGTATCCAGGAGAACTTTCCGGGGGGGAGTGCCAGCGAGTCGCTTTGGCTAGGGCTCTTTTGCCGCAGCCAAGGCTGGTTGTATTTGACGAGGCTACGTCGAGTTTGGATGTGACGCTGCAGAATCAAATCCTTGGCTTGTTGCATCAAGTGCGGCAGCAGATGGATTTAACCTATCTTTTCATTACGCATAATCTAGCCATGCTGCCCCACGTAGCAGACCGCGTCGGCATTATGCAAGAAGGCAGACTGGTAGAAGTTTTGCCTGCGCATCAGTTAGCGCAAGGAAAACATCCGTATACGCAAAAGCTGCTGGCGGCGGCTCCGGTGACACATCCGAAGGATCGAAGAGCTTTGTCAAGGTAAGGTCGCATAGAATTTGTCGCGCCGCTTTTATGTAGGCTAGAGACGAGGTATAATGAATGTTGTAATCGTAGGAAGAACTAGAATGCAAGATATTGTTGTATGGAGGCGGCGGAAATGGAAAAGTTAACCTTGGAAAAAGCGCAAGGCATTTTAAAGAAACATGTTACGGAAAAACACTTACTATTGCACGCTCAGGCTGTGAGCGCGGTGATGGAGGCCATGGGGGAGTATTTTCAAGAGGATGCGGCTCATTGGGCGGCTATCGGCTATTTGCATGATGTTGACTATGAAAAATATCCGGACGAGCACTGCCAGCATGTGCGGGAGCTTCTGAGTGGCGAAGATGTGGAAGAGGACGACATCAGGGCCATTCTTTCTCATGGCTATGGCCTTTGCACAGAGGAATGCGAGCCTCTTACCAATTTGGAAAAAAGCTTGTTTACTGTAGATGAACTGACTGGCATTATTATGGCTGCCGCTTTGATGCGTCCTATGGGTATTGAGGACATGGAAGTGAAAAGTCTAAAGAAAAAATTCAAGGATAAAAGCTTTGCCGCTAAATGCAACCGGGAGGTTATCAATAAAGGCTTTGCCCTGTTGAATCTGGAGGCGAATACGGTTATGCAATGCTGCATTGAAGGCATGCGGAAATACAAAGATCAATTAGGAATTGGCGCTAAATAAGAAATGCGCAGACGGAAGAAGTTGGCTGTACGATGAAAAACGGCTTGACAAAAAGAACAAAACTGCTAGTATTTAAATTAGTAAAGAAAACCGCATAAAGAGGGTTTAGGTGCCCGCAAGGGCTTAATAGGGAAGTCCGGTGCAATGCCGGCGCGGTCCCGCCACTGTAATGGGAGAGTTGCTTCAAAAGATGCCACTGGAAGAATGGTTCCGGGAAGGTTTGAAGCCGCGATGATCCAGAGCCAGGAGAACTGCCTAACCAACAATCACCGCTATACCTGCGAGCGACAGGAAGGGGATTTCGTGAGACGATTTTACATAGTAAGACTGACCATTCTAGGTCAGTCTTATTTTATTTTATGTAAAATTTATCTGCGAAACGACGCCCTTTTGCTGTTGCAAAAGGGTTTTCTTTATGGACTCAAATGAAAAGGAGGAAGAGAAAAACAGTAAAGAGGATTAAGAAAATAGTAAAAGGAGGAAAGAATTTTAATGAAAAAAGCGGTACTTATGGCCATAACGGGCCTTGTATTTTCTGCTTCCTCAGCGGCATTTGCTGCGGAGGCGGAGACTGGGGTTAAATTCAGCGGCGACGTGACGGTAAAATATGAGAAAGATACGAAGGCCGGAGAAGCAAATACTTCTGGTACCATGAGCTCGTTACGCTTAACAGGAGAAGCCGCGCTGGGGAGCGGCTGGTCTGTATTCACTCGCTTGGGAGCGCAATATGCTACGAATCCGACCTTGGCGGACTACAATACAGATAGTGCGGTATATGGAAATAAAAAAACGGTAATGACCCTTGATCAGTTTGGAGTGATAAAACAAGCAGGAGAGTTGGCATTTAAACTTGGGCGTCAAGATTTGACTATTGGCGCGATGTCGCTTCTTTACAGCCGCTCAGAGTCCAATATTGGGAAACGGGCTTTTGTAGACGGGGTGACTGTAAATGGGGCAGCAGCGGGATTGGATATCAACGCAGCCTTTGTGCAAGAAGATAATGCCGGAGATGAAGACAACCGGATTTATGCGATTCGGACTGGCTTTCATCCCAACAAGCAGTTGCAGTGGGGGATGACGTTAGGTCGATATCAAGATCGAGTCAATGGAAATACGAACCATTGGGCGCTGGATGGAAATTATCAGCAAGGCAAGCATACCTGGACGGCAGAATATACGCAGTCCAATCGCAGCGAAGACAATCGCGCCTATGCGGTAACTTGGAATTATGGCTTTGATGATAAAACATCAATGTATATTACTGCGTTTAAAGTAGAAACGAATGGCGATATGGGAAAACAAAGCGATTTTGATAACAACAACAAGGGTTTTTATTATGGCGTTAAACATCAATTAAACAAAGATAATTCACTGGAATTGGTCTATAAAGATCAAAAGGAAGTGGATAGCGGTTTGAAAAACACAAAGCTAGAAGCCGCTTTTACTCATAGTATTTAAAAAAGAAAAGCAAAACAGAAAAGCTTCGAGTGATTTTATAGTCTGAGCGAGAAGTAGTAAGAAATAATTTTGCGCTATTCCTAAATTTCCGAAAAAGCAAAAGCCAACTTGGTTGACTTTTGTTAGAGCCTTTGCTAAAGTTAACAATAACAACTGAATATGTATGGAACAGGTGCCCGCAAGGGCTTAATAGGGAAGTTCGGTGCAATACCGGCGCGGTCCCGCCACTGTAATGGGGAGCAAATCCAAGAAATGCCACTGGGGCGAAAGCCTTGGGAAGGTTTGGGCGAGCGACGATCCAGAGCCAGGAGAACTGCCTGTTTGACAATCACCGCTATACCTACGACGGATGGGGATGGAGATTCAGGCAACAAGGCTGTTTGCTATGTAATCCCAACGCGTAGGCGTTGGGATTTTATTGTTACAGCTAAAGGTATGAAAAAGAATAAGGAGTGGAATTGAATGAATAAGTGGATGAAAAAAGGACTGTTCGCCATGTGCGCCGTATGTTTGCTTTCGGTTGGTATTGGAGGAGGGGCTTCAGCCGCGCAAACGAAAAAAGCCATTGTAGTTACCAGTTTCGGCACTACGTTTCCAGATGCTCGCAAGGCTTGCATTGAAACTGCGGAAAATGATATTCGGGCGGCTTTTCCAGATTACGAAGTGCGCCGCGCCTTTACGGCTCGGAAAGTAATTGCAAAGATGGCGGCGGAAGAAAAAATTCAAGTGGATACATTGGAGCAAGCCTTGGCAAAGTTGAAGGCGGAAGGCTATCAAGAAGTGGTCATTCAGCCATTGCATCTGACTCCGGGCGAGGAATATGAAAAGAAGATTCTGAATGCATATCGTCAGGCTTGGGCTGATAATTCCTTTGCAAGCATTGCAGTAGGACGGCCAGTTTTGATGTTTGACGGACAGCAAGGCATGCCAGATGATTTCAAGGCTTTGGCCGCAGCGGTTGAAAAACAAATGCCTAAATTAGGAAACGGGGAAGCGGTTCTCTTCATGGGCCATGGTTCGCCGCATCAGCCGAATCCGGCCTATGCAAAAATGCAGAGCATTTTGCAAGAGAGAGGCAATAAAGCTTATATGGGAGTAGTGGAAGAAACTGACCATCCTAACTTTGAGGATGCGTTGGCGGAACTGAAAAAGAACCAAATTCAGAAGGTGACCTTGATGCCGTTTATGCTGGTGGCTGGCGATCATGCAAATAATGATATGGCTGGCAGTGAGCCGGATTCTTGGAAAAACCGTCTGCAAAAAGAAGGTTTCCAAGTAGAAACGGTTCTGAAAGGGCTAGGAGAAAATGCGGCGTATCGTTCTATTTATGTGAATCATGTTCGTGATGCAATTCGAGGCTTGTATCAGCCGCAACACTAATGTCAGATAGAGTGTTAAGAAAACTCAATAAAGAAGCGGAACAGGTGCCCGTAAGGGCTTAATAGGGAAGTCCGGTGCAATACCGGCGCGGTCCCGCCACTGTAATGGGGAGCGAATTCAAGAAATGCCACTGGGGCGAAAGCCTTGGGAAGGTTTGAATGAGCAAAGATCCAGAGCCAGGAGAACTGCCTGTTTGACAATCACCATTTGACCTACGAACGATGGGGAGGGGATTTGGCAGGCGTGCTTTAGCAAAGTAAGCATTGTTTGGCAATTCAGACTATCCCGTCTATTGTAGACGGGGTAGTCTATTTTTATTGGCGCTAGCGCCTGGCTGGCAGAAAGGTTGGATTTATATGGAGCAAACTCGCCTGCTTTCTGCAGGAGGTGTTTTGCAGATTAAGGAAGATTTGCTGATTTGCCGTTTTTCACAGCGACGCATTGCTTTAAGTACCTCTCCGTACAACGGCGGGATTCGCGAGGTATCGGCAATATTTAATCATCGCTTGACTTTTTATGTTGAAAGTGAGGCGGCACTGCCTGGCGGCGGCTTAGAAGGATACTTAGCAGCTATTGCTATGAGGGAAGGTTTAGAAAAAGATGAAACAAGCGGTCTTTTAACGACAGCCCATATGGAATTCATGTCCTACCAACGACGTTTTTATGAAGGAATTACAGTGGAAGCCATTGTGACGGCTGGGGTGAAGCATAATGCCGCCCGAGCCGGGGATGATGCGCTTTACTGGGAACATCATGGAAAATACGTTCCTATTTCAGGAACTATCAATATCATGCTGCTTATAGAAGCAAACTTATCCCCGGGAGCTTTAGCGAAAGCCCTGATTACAGCTACGGAAGCGAAAACCGCAGCCTTGCAGGATTTAAGGGTATACAGCCCTCATAGTTTGCTTCAGGCAACTGGCACCGGCACGGATGGGGTAATTCTTGTAAGCCATTTAGAAGGATTGGTATGCAAGGATGTCGGTACGCAATCGAAACTAGGGGAAATGTTGGCGGATGCAGTAAAATCCGGTGTAAAGGACGCCTTGTTTAAAGAAGAAGGCTTGCAAGAGATTGCACCGAGATTTGCAAGAAAGACTCATTCTTTACGATCTTGAAGTTCCTAGGAGGAATTTTAGGATAGATATTTCATTGCTCACTATAAGCCGTTATTTAACGGCGGCCCCAGGGGTAGGGGCTTTCTTTTTCAAAGACAGGCTGCGGCCAATTGAGAATAAACCGTATAAAGCGGAAGTGATCGTGAAAGGAGTTTGAAAGATGGATTTAGAGCGGATCTGGCAGTTATTTCAAGCGGGTGGCGTGGTTATGTATCCGTTGATTTTTTGCTCGATTTTGGTGGTGGCAGTGACTTTGGAGCGGCATTGGAACTATAAAGAGGCGGAGAGTTTTCGAGGCGGGAAGGCGGAATTTTTGAGTTCGCTGCAAGAGGGCCGATGGATTGAACCGCCGGCAACGGCGGGAGCCTTTTCTAAGCTGCTGCAGGATGCATATAGCTGGCGTGGCTTAGAGGCGTCGGTGCAGTTGCAAATGTTTGAGAATGCGGCGGCGACGGTAATGGGACGGTTTCGGGAACACTTAAGCTATTTGGAGACCATTGTCACATTAGCGCCGCTCCTGGGCCTTTTGGGAACCGTGGTGGGGATGATTCAGTCCTTTCAGGTGTTGGCTGTCAAAACAGGACAAATGCAGGCTATTACTGGCGGCGTTGGGGAAGCGTTGGTGGCGACAGCAACAGGGCTTTGCGTAGCGGTTTTGGCGTTGTTGTGTCATTCCTGGCTTTGCCAACGTTTAGAACGCTTAGCGGGAGACATGGAAGAATGCGGTGCTGCCCTTTTGACGGGTTCCAATGTTGCTACAGGGAGGCGCAGCCGTGAAACTGCGTGAATGGAGGGTATCGCGTCAGCCACGGCTGATGATTATTCCTATGATTGACATTATTTTCTTTCTCTTGGTCTTCTTCATGCTGAGCACCTTATATATGGTAGAGCAGAAAACGCTGCCTGTGCAGTTGCCAGCGGCGCAAGCGGCGCAGGCGGATTTGAAAAAGCAGGTGGCCGTTACGGTAACGGCTGAAGGGCAGACATATGTAGATGAGGAAAATGTGCCTCTGCCGCTTTTAGGGAAGCGAATTCGGTTGGAAATATCCAGGCAGCAGGAAGCTTTTTTTGTTTTGCGCGCTGATAAACGTGTGGAGTATGGACGGGTAGTGGCTGTTATGGATGCCTTGAAAGCTGCCGGAGTGCAGCGTCTTAGCGTGGCAACAGAAGCGGGAGCTGCGCAGCCATGAGTAAAAGTTCAAAAAAAGCGCTGGCAATTTCGGCGGGCGCGCATCTTGTGGTCCTGCTAGTGCTAGGATATGTCGGCGTTTTTTCTTGGCCAGCGCAAGCCGCAGAAGAGTATTTGGAGCTTTCCTTAACCGCTGCGCCTTTGCCTGTAAATGGTGCAGCAGCGGCTATGCCGGCGATAGCGCCGCCAAGCGCACCGGCTGCTAGACAGCAGCAAACCCAGGCCGCCGTTAGCGCTGTTGCAGCGGCGCCGACCAATGTCCAAGCGGCGCCTCAGGCTATGGGAAACGCAGTTGCGGCTGGCCCTGTCAGTGAGGGCGCTGCAGCTGGCGGAGGTTCGTTAGAGGGAGGCAGCCCGTCGGATGGACAAAGCGCAGGAACTGGTGCTGGCGGTAGTGGCGGGACAGTACCTGCTTCCGCTAGAGTATTACCGCCGCGCATCTTACGGCAGACGGAGCCTGCCTATCCGGAAACTCTGCGGCAGCAGCGTATTGAAGGACGTGTAGCGGTGCGCATGCTGGTCTTAGAAGACGGAAGCGTAGGCGATGCGAACGTGGTGTCTTCTTCGGGATATGGAGAAATGGATGAAGCGGCATTGGACGCGGTTAGGCAATGGCAATTTGTGCCGGCACGACAGGAGGGCGGCGGCGCGGTGCGTTGCCGGACGACATTGTCAGTTAGCTTTCGATTGAGAGGATAATACGGAGAGAGGCGGCGATTCCTATGCGTGTAGGAAAAGCGGATTGGCTTATGCGGAAAAATGAGGCGCTATGGCAAGGGGCTAGCGCATTTTTTGCGAGCATATCCGATGTAGGAGCTGCACGCATGCAATCACTCTGGTGTTATTTCTACGCTTGCGGGTTGCTGGAAAGGCAGGGACTGGATGGGGTGCGCCGAGAGGAAGCGGTAATGCTGGCTTCTGACGAGTTATTGCCTCGCGTAGCAGTGAGGACATTGCATAGTTACCAATTGCTGCGGAAGAATGGCAATGGCTCGCCGGAATTGTTTGCGCGCGGCTATCGCAGTGCGGCGGCCGCTTTATTCCAGACCTTGCCTCTGCAAGAACGGCGTGAAATTTTTCCGAATCAAATTGCCGTACTTGGTTATAGTGTGAGCTGCCAGCAAGATGTAGAGCAGTTTGCTGAATTGAGTGATGCATTGATGAAAATAGGGGTTTCGGTTCGGGCAGCGCCCGGGTGTAAAGCGACACTAGCGGATATTGCAAGTTCGACCCGGGTACAGCTAAATGTAGTGGGACATGAAGAACTTGGGGGCGCATTAGCGCGGTATTTAGAGAGGGAGTACGGTATTCCCTGGTTGAATCTGCCTTTGAAAGAAGGTCTTACTAGGCAGGCGGCGATTATTGCAGATGGACTGATGGTGCAGCGAAAAAAGACAGGCTTTGCCTCGTAGTGCATAGTAAGTAAGGAGCAAGAAATGAAGTCGATTGTTTTTATTAGTAATATTGAGCGGCAACAGCAGCAAATGCAGCAGGCGCTGCGACAGTGTAACATATCTGCAGCAGGTCAAGTTGTAGGGCTTCAGGAAGATGCACTTTGGACAGCGGCATGGCAGCATACCTTAGATCAGTGCGCATGTTTGGTGTGCTCATGGATGGGCCATGGAAAAGAGTGGTCTTTTTTAGAAAAAACAATAGCCTATTTGCGACGGGCGCAGAAGCCCTTTGTGATGCTGCCAGCGAATCCGGAAGTAAAAGGCGAAGCGCAGGGCTTTAATGCGGCAAGGCAATTGCAGGCGAGGCAGTATCTTTCTTTTGGGGGCGTGCAAAACTATATAAATTTTTGGCAGTGGTTGGCTGCGTTGTTTGTTCAAGAAAAAGTATTTTGGGAGCAACCTCGTCAGCAGCCGTGGCAAGGAATTTTTCATCCTGCGTACCAGGGGGAAGCGGAGGATTTTTTTGCGTTTAAGCAACAATGCTGGTCGGAAAAATCTTTAACTGCGGGCGTCTTGTTTCCACGCGATGAGTGGGTTTGGCGCGATTTGCGGCATCAGGAAAGCTTGATTCGAGAGCTGGAGGCGCAGGGGCTGCAGGTCATTCCGATTTTTAGCCATTGGGCCAAGAATGAGGCTTTAGGGGCGCCAGGCGTAGACGAGGCGGTGCGGCGCTTTTTCTTTGATGCATCAGGTCGCTGCCTAGTGGATGTTGTTATTAATTGCTTCAAGTTTTCCCTTACCGTTGGTCGTCCTGTGGACCCTTTGTTTTTACAGAAGTTAAATGTGCCAATTTTACAAGGCGTTACTTTGCTGCAAACGGAGGAGAGCTGGGAGACAAGCGTAACCGGTCTAAACCCAGTAGAACTTTCTTGTTGTGTTGTGCTTCCAGAGTTTGACGGTGTGATTCATGGAGCGCCTCTGGCGGCGAAAAATCAAACTGAAGACGGGGCAAGTCATTTTGAACCGATCGCAGAACGCTGCAAGGCTATGGCCGCTAGGGCGGCAAAATGGGCTAGGCTGCGCCAGAAGAAGAATAGCGAAAAGAAAATTGCTATCATTTTTCATAATTATCCGCCCCGTAATTTCAATATTGGTACGGCGGAAGGCCTTGATTCTCCCGCAAGCGTACAGCGGCTGCTGGAGAGAATGGAGGCAACTGGCTATCTAGTTGGCGAACTGCCCGTGAATGGGGCGGAGCTGCTGAAAGCTATGCTGGCCCAGGCGACCAATGACGGGCGTTTTTTGACAGACAAACAAAAGAAGACTGCTTTGGGCTGGGTTGAGTCAAAACGGGTTCAAGAATGGGCGAAACAGTGGCCCCCAAAAGTGCGGACGCATATGAAGGAAAGCTGGGGCGAGGCTCCGGGAGAAGCCTTTTGTTATGAAGAAGGCTTGCTGGTGCCTGGTTTACGCCTGGGTAATGTGGTGGTTATGGTTCAGCCGCCGCGAGGCTTTGAGGGAGATCCGGGGAAACTGTATCATTCGCCGGATTGTGCGCCCACCTATCATTACTTGGCCTTTTATCGCTGGCTGAAAGAGGATTTTCAAGCGGATGCGGTGGTACATATTGGCACTCATGGCTCGTTGGAATGGCTGCCAGGCAAGGGCGCGGGACTGAGCGAAGCGTGCTATCCGGATTTGGCATTGGCGGACTTGCCGAACGTATATCCGTACTTGATTACGGTTATTGGCGAAGGCGTACAGGCTAAACGGCGCAGCGCCGCCTGCCTAATCGGGCATTTGCCGCCGCCCATGGCTAGGGCGGAAGCGTATGAAGAACTGGAAGAATTAGAAAAAATGCTCGAAGAGTACCAGCATTTCTTAACCTTTCAACCGGAACAGGCGGAGGTGGCGGCTAGACGAATTCGGGAAAAAGCGTCGACTGCATCCTTGGAAAAGGAAGTGCCGCCGGAGGCGGACTTTTCAGCTTATGCTTTAAAGCTGCACGCCTATATTTCAGAAATTAAAAACATGTCCATTCGTACAGGGTTGCATATACTCGGGCAGGCGCCGCAGCAGGAGACTCTTCTTGGCTACTTGCTGGCGCTGACTCGCGTCGAGCAGGCGGAGCAGCCTTCTTTGCCGAAACTGCTGGCTAACATCCGCGGCTATGAGTATGAGGCTTTGCTGGCGGCAAGCGGCGTGCTGACGCCAGACGGCCTGCAAACGCAGGGGCGGATTTTGGATGAAGTGGAAGAAGCGGCCAGGCGCTTTATCGACATTTTGCAAGCCGGGAATTTTAATGAAGGGGCGCGGCGAAGCGCGGTGGCTAGTATTGGTGATTGTGATGCTTCGCTGCGGGAACAGCTGGCAAGGTTAGCGGAGCATATTTGCGAAGTGCTGGTTCCGGCATTGCAGGCGACAAGTCAGGAAATGGGCCATTTGCTGGACGCTTTATCCGGCTGTTATGTAGAGCCGGGCCCTGCTGGATCGCCTACCAGCGGTATGACTGACGTACTGCCCACAGGGCGCAATTTTTATGGCGTCGATCCAAAGCTGCTGCCCTCCTCGGCGGCGTGGGAGCTGGGCTGCCAACTAGGTGATGGCGTGATTGCCCGTTACATTGCGGAAGAAGGGCGGTATCCGGAAAATATTGGCATGATTTTTTGGAGCGGCGCCAATATGCGCAGCCGAGGGCAATGCATTGCGGAATTTCTTTACTTTTTAGGAGTGCGGCCGGTTTGGCAAAAAGGAAGTCAGCGGGTCATTGCCTTGGAAGTGATCCCGCTGGCGGAATTGAAACGTCCGCGCCTGGACGTAACCGCCCGCATCAGCGGCATGTTTCGAGATGCCATGCCGGTAGTGGTTCAATGGATGGATGAAGCCGTTTCCATGGTGGCTGCCTTGGAAGAAGACGCCGAGGATAACTATGTGCGCAAGCATGTGCAGCAGGATGCCGCGCAGCTGGCGGTAAACGGTGCTGCGCCAAGTGACGCTTGGCGTCAGGCGAGCTTTCGTATTTTTGGCTGTCCGCCGGGCGCCTATGGCGCCGGTGTGGGAAGCGTCATTGAAGAGCGCAACTGGGAGTCGGTAGACGATTTAGCGAAAGCCTATGTGCGCTGGGGCGCCCATGCTTATGGCGCAAAAACGCAGGGGGATTTCGTGCCTGCCTTGTTTGCGCAGCGCTTGCAGACGCTGGACGTAACCGTGAAAAATGAGGACAACCGGGAAGTAAATATGTTCAATTCGGATGATTTTAATTCTTATCATGGAGGCATGATTGCCGCTGTGCGCTCGCTGAAAGGGGAAGCTCCCCGCTCTTATTGCGGCGACAGCTCGGATCGAGGTCAAGTAAAGGTGCGGTCGCTCCAGGAAGAAGTCAAACGTCTTTTTCGCGGCGAGATGGCGAATCCTAAATTTATTGAAGGTATGAAACATCACGGTTATAAAGGCGCAGCGGATTTAGCCGGCTTGGTTTCTCGCTGCTTGGGCTGGGATGCCACCAGCGCGGTCATGGAAGACTGGATGTATCAAACTTTGGCGGAAAAATATGCTCTTGACGCGACTATGCAGGAGTGGATGAAAGAAGTCAATCCGTGGGCGTTGGAGCGCATTACGGAGAAACTCTTGGAAGCGTCACAGCGGCAGTTGTGGCAGGCAGACGAAGCCATGCTGCAGCAGCTGCGCCGGTTGCAGTTGGATATTGAAGGAGACCTGGAGGAACGAAGCGATGCATAGCTGGCAAGGCTGCCGCGTTTTGATTTTGGAATTGACAGGGCAATGTAATTTTGCCTGCCGCTACTGTTATGCCGCCGGAAAAAAGCCGTTGTCCATGCCGCTGGCGGTCGCTATGCAGGCGGTAGCCTCCGTAGCGGCATCACAAGAATCACAAGAGCCATTTTTAGTGCAGTTTACAGGAGGAGAGCCGCTGCTGGCGGCGGAGGCGCTGCTCAAGACGGCGGCCTGGATTCGGGAACGAAAATGGCCGGCTGTGCTGCAGATGCAGACAAATGGCTCGCTTCTTACGGCGGAACTAGCGAAACAGCTGCGTCAATACGGAGTCGGCGTGGGGGTTAGTGTGGACGGCAGGCCTGCGGTTCACGATCAAATGCGCTTCTTTCCGGACGGCAAAGGAACTATGCAATCCGTGGCTTTGGGTATGAAGAATTTGGCGGAAGAAAAATGCGGCGCAGGAGTTACTTGTGTGGTTACGGCGGAAAATGTTCTTAAGCTGTCGGAGACTGTTGATATGGCGTGCTACTTCGGGTGCGCGCGCTCGTTAGGCTTTGATCTGCTGCGTCCAAGAGGCAGAGGCGATCAGGTGCAAGCGCCGCAAGCGGCGCAAGTGGAACAGGGCTTTTGGCAGGCGCTGGAGAGAAATGAGTTTTGGCGCAAGGCTAACGGGGGGGCTCTGGAGATGGCCCAAGTCGCCAGAGTCGATAAATTGCAGCAACGCAAGCTAGCCTGCTTTGGACACTGTCATGCGATGACTGGCGCAGCCTTGTATGTGGCTGCAGACGGCTCGCTATACGCTTGCGCGTCGTTGTCAGGGGATGTGCATTTTTACCTGGGGCGCGTAGAGGAAGGACCGGAGCCGCTTTTACGCAAGCGCGCGGCGGAACGAGTTTGCGACGGTATGGCTATGTGTCGCAACTGCCAATGGCTGCCGCATTGCGGCGGCGGCTGTTTTTCCAGATGGTACGATGCGCAAGGAGCGCCGCAGAACGTTGAAGGGGAATGTGCGTTGAAACGCACGGCGGCGCGCTGGTGGCTGCAAGAGCATAAGCAATAGAGATAGATGGAGGAGTTAACTATGAAACGAACCCAAGTATATCCTTTTAGCGCTATTGTCGGGCAGGAGGACATGAAGCTGGCTCTGCTTTTAAATGTGGTGAATCCGGCATTAGGGGGCGTATTGGTTAAAGGGGAAAAGGGAACTGCAAAGTCAACGGCCGTACGGGCCTTGGCGGCGCTCTTGCCGGCTGTTGAGATGGCGGCTGGCTGTCCCTTTCATTGCGACCCGACGGATGCGGGGCGCTTATGTGAGGCTTGTGCCGCCAAGCTGGCGAAAAACGGCGCCCTTAGCGGCGTTTCGGGCTTTATGCGCGTCGTGGAACTGCCTGTGAGCGCTACGGAAGACCGGGTAGTGGGGACCTTGGATATGGAGTATGCCATTAAAGAAGGGGAAAAGAAATTTGAACCCGGCATTTTGGCGGAAGCCAATCGCAATATTTTGTATGTTGATGAAATCAATTTGCTTGATGATCATGTAGTGGATGTTTTGCTGGACGCCGCGGCGATGGGCGTCAATACGGTAGAACGCGAAGGCGTTTCTTATTCGCATCCGGCCCGGTTTGTGCTGGTTGGTACGATGAACCCGGAAGAGGGGGATATTCGCCCGCAGTTATTGGACCGTTTTGCGCTGTCTGTGGAAGTGGCTGGCGAAAATGAAGCTTCTTCTCGGGTGGAGGTCATTAAACGGCGCATGGCTTACGAAGCGGGGCCAAGAGAATTTCGCGGCGCGTGGGAGGCGGCGGAAGAGGAATTGGCGCGGAAAATTACCGCCGCGAGGAAGCTGCTGCCCCAGGTAGCGATTGAGGATGAATTGCTCTTGCGGGTAGCCGAGGCTTCCTTAAAGTTGGGCGTGGACGGACATCGGGCGGATATTACGGTCATTAAAACGGCTTTAACCTTGGCGGCCCTGGAGGAGCGTAAGGAAGCCACGCTACTGGATGTGCGCCGCGCGGCGTCTTTGGCTTTGCCGCACCGCATGCGGCGGCGGCCTTTTGAAGAAGCGAGCCTTTCAGTTCAGGTACTAGATGAACTGTTTGGCGCAGCAGAGGAGAATGGAACATGCGCAGCGGCGGAGTAATGCCTTTTTCGGCCATTGTGGGTCAAGAACAGGCTAAAGAAGCGCTGCTTTTAGCTGTGGTCAATCCCTCAGCCGGAGGGATTTTGCTTTCCGGGGATAAGGGCAGCGCAAAATCGACCTTGGTTCGCTCTTTAGGAATTTTGGCCCCGGAACTAGGCTTGCGTACGCTGCCCTTACATATTACGGAGGACCGACTTTTTGGCAGCCTTGATTGGGAAACAGCCTTGGAGACGGGGAAAGAACGGCTGCAAAAAGGCTTGTTAACGGAAGCGGACGGATGTGTGCTGTATGTAGATGAAGTGAATTTACTGCGCAGCGAAGTGATTGGTCCGCTGCTGGACGCCGCATTGTCCGGTTGTGTGCGTATTGAGCGTGAAGGCTTGTCCCAGGTGAGTAAAACTTCGTTTTGTGTGGTAGGTACGATGAATCCGGAAGAAGGAACCTTGCCTGACGCTCTTTTGGATCGTTTTGGACTTATGGTATCCATAAGTGCGGAAAAGGAGGCCCCTTTGCGCGCGCAAATCGTCAAACAAGTGCTGCGCTGGGAGCGGGAACCGGAGCAAGTAGCTAAGACGTGGGAAGCTGAGGAAAGACACTTGCGAGATAAAATATTGCAAGCTAGAGAATGCGTGTGTCAGGTCGAAGTTTCCGCGGCAATGATGGAATTGGCGGCGGCGTGGTGCTCGCAAGGACATTGCGCAGGACATCGGGGTGAGTTGTTTTTACTGGAAGCGGCTAAGAGCGCCGCTGCATTAGATGAGCGTTTATACGTACTGCCTAAAGACATGGAAAAAGCGGCTCTCTACGTATTGCCGCATCGAGTGCGGCAGCAGCAAGAACCGCCTATGTCGGAAGAAAACCAGGGGGATTCGCAGCAGGAGGAAGAACCGCCGGAAAACGAGCAAAGCGAGCAGGAAAAACCGCCGGAATTGCCGCAAGATCCGGAAACGGATGCAGACAAGCCGGCAGAAAACGAAAAGCCGCCGGAGGAAGAAACGCCGGAAAATGAGCAAAAGGAACAGGATAAACCACCGGAGCCGGACTCGGAGCCGACCTCTCAGGAAAAAGTGGATCTGCCATTGCTAAAGGGTTTAATGCAGATGAAATTGGAAGAGACCATGGATCGCCGCGAACGGGCTGGTAATGGCAAGCGCAGCCGTACTCGTTCCTCCTTGAAGCAGGGACGGTATGTGCGGGCCATTTTTCCTAACGGCAAGGTCAGCGATCTGGCTTTTGACGCAACCTTGCGTGCGGCTGCGCCTTGGCAGAAAAAAAGAGCGTCTCAAGGCGTAAAGCTGGTGATAAAAACGGAGGATTTACGCCAAAAGGTGCGGGAAACACGCGTGGGAGGCGTTTTCTTTTTTGTGGTCGACGCCAGCGGATCTATGGGGGCAAAAAAGAGAATGGCGGCGGTCAAAGGGGCGATTTTATCATTCTTACAGGATGCCTATCAAAAACGGGACCGTGTTGCTCTTGTCGCCTTTCGCCGCCATGAGGCGGAAATGCTTTTGCCAGTAACCCGCAGTTTGGATTTAGCGCGAAAATGCTTGCAGCAGCTGCCTACAGGAGGCCGTACGCCATTAGCTGCGGCGCTGGAGACAACGGCCCGGGAGATTGAGTGTTTGCGTTTGCGGGAAAAAGAATCCAGGCCTGTTATTGTTTTGGTTACAGACGGGCGCGCTAACAGCGGCGGCGCAGACCCTGTGCAAGAAGCGCGGGACGCTGCGGAAAAACTGGGAAATCAGGACATTCCCGCTTTGGTGATTGATACGGAAGAGGATTTTGTCCGCATGGGTATTGCCAAAGAAATCGCTTTGCGGCTGCAGGGAACCTATCGCCCGCTGCGTTCCATCGAAAGCGACGGCTTAGTGCGCATACTTCGCAGCTGGCGGACGCAGCGCGAAGCCGGCGGCGCAAGGTGAGCTATAGATAACGCTGCGAAGGCTGCGTAAAACATAATAAGAAGTACATAGAGGAGTTGTGTGTAGTGAGAAAAGAAAATTTGGCAAGACATAAGAAGCGTTTGTGGGCGTGTTTACTGCTGAGTTCGCTGTTGGTGGGCAGTGCGGCGCAGTCGGGCTGGGCGGCGGAAGCGTCTAAACCGGGTTCGGAGGCGAAAACTGCGGCGGAGACCGAGGAGTTTGCCTTGGAAGAGGTAACCGTAACGGCTTTGCGTTATAAGTCCAAAAACCTCGAAACGCCAGCCGATGTCAGCAGCTACAGTCGGGAGCAGCTTAAAGCCACTGGAGCGACAAATTTGGCGGATGCTTTGAAGTACTCCACCGGACTGATTTATAGCTCCATGGGGCCTCATGGGCAGTCTTGGGGAAATATGACTAGTAAAATCATTATTCGCGGCGTAGAAAGCGGCACCTTGGTTATGATGAACGGCGTTCCCATTAACATGAATGGGTATTACCACTTAGAGAGCATTCCGGTTGAACAGGTGGAGCGCGTAGAGGTGCTTAAGGGCGGCGGCTCCGTTCTTTATGGCAGTGAGGCGCTTGGGGGCATTATTAATATTATTACGCGCGAAAAAGTGCAAAACAGCGTTACTGTTTCCGGCGGTAATGACGGTCAAAGCCACAGCGTATCGTTGCAAGCCGGTAAATCGAGCTTTAATGTTTCCTTCGGCAAAACCAATGAAAGCGGTGTGATGACAGATCCCAAGGCTAATGCTACCTATGGGACTACCGGCGGCAGCTATTACACTGCATTTGGAGACGCTACCAAAAACAATGTAAACTGGCATTATAAATTTGATGATCATTTTTCCGCTAATTACTCCTATGGGAAAGATGACTATTCGGTGATGTATAAAAAAGTTGGCGATGATTCGTTACTGCGTTCCAGCGACTATATTGATGAATCGCATCGCCTGCAGTTGGCGTATGACAAGAACGGCTGGAGCAGCAAGGCGTACTTTAATCGTCAACATGTGGATCAGCGAGGCACCGAACCGGCTTTAGCGAATAAACATGATTGGACAGATACCACGAATACCGTATATGGCATCGACACGCAAAAAACCTGGCAGGCAGGGGGCGCAACCTGGCTTGCAGGAACGACGGTGCAACGGGAATCGTACAATGATTTTGGGCAAACCTTATCTGGCAATAAAGCGGCTAGAACGTTAAAAGCGCCCTATACCAACGGGCCGCATGACCGTAATCATTACGCGCTGTATATGCAATGGGATAAAGAAATGGGCAGGAAAAACCGCCTGATTATCGGCGCCCGCGAGGATGTTGTTAAAACAGGAGAAGGACAACGTTTTGACGCTCTTTCGCCGCAACTTCAGTTTTTACACCGCTTAGATGAAAATCGCTCACTGTATTTAGATGCCAGCAAATCCTTCAGGATGCCTAATTTTACCGCCTTATATAAAACTAGCAGCGACAATTTTATTTCCAATCCGGATTTAAAACCAGAAACAGGACTTAATCAGGAAGTCGGCTATAAATATGAAAAAGGCGATGTAAAGTGGAAAGTTGCGGCGTTTCACTTGGAAGTTGACGATCAAATCACTTGGAAAAAAATAGTTTCAGGGGGCTCTACCTATTATGTAGCGCAAAATGTCTCAAAGTTCCGTAATAGCGGTATCGAAGCTAGCTATGATCATAAATTGAGTAAGCATTGGAGTTATTCTTTGGGAAGCAGTTTTGGTAATCCGGAACAGCAGGAAAGCGATGGCAGCGCTTGGACCAGGACGCTGGGGCGCATGACCTTTAATGGCGCATTACACTATATGAGCGGTCCTTGGACGGCGGATTTGAGCGCTATGTATTATGGCGATCGTGTCGATAATGACGGCTTGGATCGCAGTGCGATGATTCCTGTTTCTCTTCATGTAGGCTATAAATTAAAAGAAAACCGTACCCTGACCTTTGATGTGGATAATTTGCTCAATCGGCGCGATGTTACGACGAACAGCAGCGCTTACTATATGCCGGAACGCTTATTCCGTCTGGGATTGACGGCTACTTTCTAATATGAATAGGTGAATGATGAAATGTAAATGGGAACGATGCAGAACGAGGCTTAGTATAGGTATTTTAACAGGTCTGTTTTTATTTGCTTTCAGTACAATGGCAGTTCAGGCGCAAGTGCGCTTGAACTGCCAATTTCCCTATGTGCTGGGAGCGGGAAAAGCGAAGGAAACCTTGCAGCCAGGGGAACGCGCCTATTTACTGGTGTCTGTGGAAAATCGTGAAAGCCCGAAGGCGGCGACTTTATTACAAGTAGAGCTGCCGCCGTTTTTACAGCCTGACGAATGGGCGGGGCCATGGCAGCAGCAGGGAAATGTCTGGCGCACGGAAGTTCCTCTGGAAGAGGGCTTTGATCAAAAATTCTTCTGGCTGGGAGTAAAGGCAGCGCCTGACGCGCCGCAGGGACCGGCCGCAATTTACCTGGAGGCGGACGGGAATAGGCTGTCCAGGCAGATTGCGATTGCTTCCGGCGAGGGAGCAGGGGCTTCGTTAGAAATAACCGATGTGAATTTGCCGTTAGATCGGGATGGACACCGGGATGCGCGCAAGAAATCCCGCGCCGTTGTTCTTCGGGATCGGGAATGGGATTATTGGAAAAATTTATTGCAAGGAAAAGGCGCGTCCAATCAGGAAGTGGAAGCCATTCATCCTGTGACTCATGCAGCGCTGACGATCTCCAATCCTCGGGGGGGTCAAGGTCTGGGGCTTGTTACGCTGCAACTGGCGGATGTTCACACAGGCAATCCCCTGCCCGGCTTTTTTACGCCGGGAACCTCTGGCGAAGAGAAGGAAGGCGGCGCTATGGCAGGGGATGAAGAAGGACTGCACGCCATGATTGCCTTAGACGGTTCGGGGCATCAGACCCTATTGCTGCCAATCTATGCAGACGAAAGAAAGCTGCGCAATGGCGCGTATTTGCTGCAGGCGCAGATTGCTATGTCAGACAGTGAGACCATCGTGTGGAGAGGACCTGTGGAAATGGTGAAACAGGACGTTAGAGCCGCCTGGGTCACTTTGGCCGCGGCGTTGCTGGTCATGGCGGCTTTTATTTGGGGCGCTTTTCGTCTTCGTCCCTTGCTGGCGTCGATGAAAACGCGCTGGCTGGCGACGGTGGCTCTTTTTGGAGCGGCCGCTTTTGCGGTGGTCAGCGTGCCTACTATTTTGTTTGGAGAAGTACTGCATGTATTGCTGGGACCTTTTTCTTTCTTGGTAACCGGTTTGTTTTCCGGTATTGTCTTGTATATGCTGCTGGTGGCCTTGGCGGCTCTAATCCCAAGACCAGGCGTTTTGGCGCTGGCGCTATTGGTGCGGATGCTTTTAGGCATGTTGGCGTTTGGCCAGATGTCGCCTATCAGCTTTCTATCTTTTGGCATGCATGCGCTCTTGCTGGAAGCCTTCTTTTACGGCGCCGGACTGTATCGCTATCTGGAGCAAGTGAAAGGCGGGGCGTCTTTCCAAGCTAGAAAGGCGGTAGAAATTGCTGTTGCCTGCGCTGTAGCCGATGGCGCGGCGACGTATGTGAGTTTGCAGGCCATGTGCCTTTTGTACCGCTTGTTTTATGCTGAATGGTATATTGCGCTGCTGGTAGGCGTAAATGGGTTGCTATATACGGCGATTGGCGCTTGGAGCGGTATTCGTTTAGGACGGAATTTGATTCGCGTGGGAGGAGATTAAAAGATGAAGCCGTTGCTTCGCTTAGAGCATGTTACTTATACCTACCCGCGGCGCAATAAGCCCAGCCTAGAGGACATTAATCTGGAAGTTCACGCAGGGGAGCTGCTGCTGTTAGCCGGAGAAACCGGCTGTGGCAAAAGTACGCTGCTCCAAGTACTTAATGGCCTTGTGCCGCAAGAGAGCGGCGGCAGGCTGCAGGGCAAGGTATTCTTGGACGGACAAGAGGTAAGCGAATGGAGCGTAGGCGAACGAAGCCAGCTCGTAGGCATGGTGTTTCAGTCTCCTGATGATCAGCTGATTTCTTCGTCAGTACAGGAAGAAGCGGCATTTTTCCTGGAAAACCTGGGCGTTGGTTTTGAGGCGGCGGCTTTAGAAGCGTCAAAAGCATTGCTTCAAGTGGGGTTGGAGGGACTAGAAAAGCGCAGCGTACATGCTTTGTCCGGTGGTCAAAAGCAGCGTTTGGCTGTGGCTTCCGTAATGGCGGCGCAGCCGCAAATTTTGGCCTTGGATGAGCCAATCAGTCAGCTTGACCCTCAGGGAGCGACGGAGCTGCTGGAGGTGCTACAGGCGCTTTTGCGCCGCCGCAATACAGCGATGGTGTTGGTGGAACATCGTCTACATGAAGCCTTGCCCTTATGTACTCATATTGACATGATGCAAGAGGGAAGAATCGTTTGGCAAGGCACTAGGGAGGAAGCGCTGATGGAGGCGGAACGCTTTGACCGCTATGGGCTGCGCTTGCCCCAAACGGTGGATGTTTGCCGCAGTTTAGGCGTTCCGGCTGTACTGGAAGTAGAAGAAGCGGTGCGATGCATTCAAGAAGCATACCTTATGAAAGCTGGGGGTGAGACATTGCTGCAGCCAGCGTCTGCGGCAATAGAGCCTTTTCCTGTAGTAGAAGCCAAAGCTCTTTCTTACCGTTATGGCCGTCGTCAAAGCTTGGTATTGCAGGATTTGAATCTGCAAATTGAAAAGGGTGAGTTTGTGGCGCTTATGGGCTGTAATGGAGCGGGAAAGTCGACGCTGTTGCACCTGATAGCCGGTTTGCAGGCTCCCGCTGAGGGAGAAATTCTGGTTCAACGCAAAGCGCCGCGAGTAGGCGAAGGAATTGTAGGGATGGTACTGCAAAATCCGGATTTTATGCTACTCGAAGAAACGGTACGAGCGGAAGTTGGGGGAGCTTCCGGGAAGCTTTCGCCATGGCAGCAGCGACTGCTTGAACGACTGGGCTTAACGGGGCTGGAAGAAGAATTTCCTTTGGCTTTGAGCAAAGGGCAGCGTCTGCGGGTAGCTCTGGCGGCGGTGCTGGGGCGTGAACCGGCAGTGCTGCTTTTGGATGAGCCAACAACCGGGCAGGATATTGCCCATATTCGGGATATTGTTTCCCTGCTGCAAGAGTATGCGGCCGGCGGCGGTACGGTTATTTTATGTACCCATGACACGGAAGCGGCCTCTTGTTTTGCGCAGCGCGTAGTGGTGCTGAACGAAGGAAAAGTGTTTTTAGATGGTACGCCTGCTGTTGTTTTTAGTCAGCCTCTGATTGCGTCTGCCGGTCTGCGTGCTCCGGCGGCGCTGCTTTTGGCGCAGGAATTGTATGGCGGCAAGCATGTAACGGTAGAGGAGGTGGTGGCGCATGTACGACAGTCAAATATGGGAAGCGACGCCAGGGCAAACGCTGCTGCACCGGCTAGATGCCAGAGTTAAACTCTGTTTCTTAGGCTGCTGCGCTCTTTTTGTGATTGTTGTGGAAAGCGGCAAATCTTTGTTTTGCTTGTTTTCTTTTATTCTATGTCTTCACGGAATGGGACGCATGTCCTTAGAAAGGTGGAAGCTTTTATCTCTCTTTGTCCTTTTGGGCATGTGGGGGACGATGATGAGCCAAGCTTTGTTTTACAATCAAGAACCGCGCACCATTTTAGCCTGCCTTGTGCCGCCCTTGACTCCACTTGTTGGCGCCCTTACGGGAGGCGTGTTTGTATATCGGGAAGGCCTTGAATATGGCGCTGTGCAAGCGTTGCGGTCCGGCAGCATGATGGCGGCAGGGCTGCTTTTGGTTTGGACTTCAGATTCCCGCAGCCTTTTACGCAGTTTAATGGCCTGGAAGCTTCCTTATGAGCTTTCGTTTATGCTGACAACGGGCTTGCGTTTTCTACCGGTTTTGTTTCAGGAAACGGCGATTGTTTTAACGGCGCAGCGGCTGCAGGGAGAAGGCGTGCTGCGCTGGTGGCGGCCTGATGAAATAGTGCCGTTAGCCAGAAAAACGCTGTTTCCGATTTTGGCGAGAACCCTGCGGCGAGCGGCTACGCTGGCTGCTTCGGCAGAAAGCCGGGGCTTCGGGCGCAAACAGCGTCTTAAGGTAACGCTGCCGCTTCCGAAATGGCAAAAGCGGTTTTGCTTGTTGCTGCTCTTTTTGATGGTTCTGTTGGTTACTTTCAAAACACTGTCCTTGCTGGCTTTCTATGGGGTTTACTATGGTTCCTGGTGCCAGCCGTTGTATGATGGTATGAAAGGATGGCTATAACGGTATGAATGACAGGTGGCGCGAAAAAGCTAAAGCAGTCGCGATCATAGCGCTGCTCTTTATAACGTTGTTCTTTTTAGGACGATACATCTTTCAGCAAGCAGGCGATGGAACCAATAAGGACAGCTTTCTAAAGACAAGCACTGGCTTATATCAGGTGGTGGCGGAGGTTCCGTTAGGACAGGTGGAAGTGTACAACTACCAGCGCATGGGTTTCACAAAAGGCTTTGTATGCTTTTCGCCGGATGGGGCCGCTTTGGCGGTTGGTACGGAAAACAGCGAACTTCTTGTGCTGGAGAGTGAGATGGGAAAGCTAAAGTGGCGCAAGCGCAGCGGCAACGGAAAGATCAGCGCCCTTGCTTTTAGCCGGGATGGGCGACGCCTATATGTCGGAGAAAACGGTCCTCAAGCAGATTTGATTTGCTTGGACGCGCAAACAGGTGAGGAGCTTTGGCGTCGTGGTTCTGCTAAAGAACTGGGTTCTGGATTGAACGACAAAACCTACCCTGGAATTGTCTGCATTCGGGAGTCAAACGCCGGGACTGTATATGCGGCGGGGCAGCGAACGATACGTTCTGCGGAACGGTATGAGTATCGAGGGCGTTTATATGCGTACACGCCGGAAGGCGCTTTGGCGGGAAAATTTCCGCAAGAGCGTAATTTGGACGCTTGGGTAGGCTGGATGAGCGTTTCTGCGCAAGGACAGGTGTTTTTCGGGACGGCCAATTGGGATGCTAAGCTGCAGTGCCAGGATAATCAATCCATCTATAAATTGGACGAGGGTCTGCGGCAAGTATTGTGGAGCACGTCTATGGCGCCGGTTCCTCCTTACGAAAGAACTACGCTGCGCTCCAGTCCGGAAGTGACCGAGGATGGAAAGTGGGTCGTTTCCTTTGCCAGTGATGGCAGGGCGTTTTTGCACCACGGTGAAGACGGAACGCTTGTTTGGAGAAGAACGCTGAGTAGGCCGGAACTTGTAAACGGTATCTATGTCAATGCCACAGGACTATACGGGCAGGCAACGGCAGACCGCTTGGTATTTACAACTGGCAATACCTATAACCGGGCGAATTGGCAGATGACTACGCCCATGGAGCACCCAAGCTCTAATTGCGTCTTTCTGTTTGATTATCAAGGACGGCTGATCGAAAAAAAAGAGCTGGGCGGTATGGCGGAGCAACTGGCGCTATCCGAAGGGGCTGCGGCGGTGGCGGTGGGACGAAATAGCCGCACGAAGAATGTGGCTGTGCATGGTTTGACCTTGCTTTCGCTTCGCGACGGAAGCGTGCTTGATCGTTTGCCTTTGGAAGGGCCTTGCGCAGGAGCGGCGATTAGCAAGAATGGACGCTTTGCAGCTGCCGTGGAAGCGCCCCTGCAATTGGATGATGGAACGATTATGGGAGAATATAGGCTGATAGTCATAAAGAAACCGGCGCAGTAGTGTGATATAATAAGAAACAAATTTCAAAAAGGTAAGTGAAATGTGTTGTGAAGAAACATATTATTTGCTTTTTAGCGTTCTTTCTTTTTACGGTTTCCGCTGCTGCACAAGGAGACGAGGTGCGGTTTATTGATGTTGATCAGTATTTGGCGGCTAAGGACAATGTAATGCTTCTTGACGTACGTTCCGTAAAAAGCCGAAGCCTGAGTCGGCAAGAAATACCAGGCGAAACGTGGCTCAATCCGAAAAACGAGGAAGCTTTGGAATCGTTTTTGAAGACGGCTGATACGGAAAAAGCCTATGTTATCTTTTGTTCTTGCCCGGAAGATAAATACAGCATACGCATTGCCCAGGTCTTGGCAGACTGCAATTTTGAGAAGGTTTTTGTCTTGAAGGACGGCTGGGATGCTTTACGAAGAGAAGAGGATATTGAAAAGGTGAATATCGAGCAATAAGAAGTATAGGAAGAGAGGGAGCTGAAACGATGCAAGTAAGCCCAATCGGCATTGTCCATTCTACTTTTTGTGAGCCCGAAGGAACGCCTATTCAAGCGGCAGCCTCCATTGGAAGCAAGGCTATTATCGAAGTATATGATGAGTATATGGAAGGGCTAAAAGATATAGATGGCTTTTCTCATTTGATTTTGTTATATCACTTTCATCAAATAAAGAAGGCCAGATTAATCGTAAAGCCATTTTTGGATGACCATACGCACGGTATTTTTGCTACGCGTTCGCCTGCGAGGCCGAATCCTATCGGCTTTTCGGTTGTTCGTCTTAATATGGTTGACGAAAACCTTCTTTATGTTGAAGATGTTGATATTTTGGATCAAACGCCTGTATTGGATATAAAGCCGTATATAGGTGAATTTGATCATAGAATGACTGAAAAAATCGGCTGGTTTCAAAAATCCATACATAAAATGAATGCTGTAAAAGATGACGGACGGTTTAAAGGCTAAATCCGCGTTTTGAATGCAGGGAAAAGCGCCATAAGGAGACCTAGAGAAAGACTGGCTAGGTTTTTTTATGGCGATTTTGTATTTCGTGGCCTGAAATAAAATGCTAGTTTTAACTTTGTGATCAAATTCAATTCCACTATTGTGCATATTGGCCTAAAAAATAGTTTGTTTATACTAAAATTCATGCAAGCGTACAAAGGCAATGGGTGTAGAAAGAGAGAAAATATAAGCTGAATTGCTTAGCAAGAGCAACAAAAAAGAGTAGGAGTGAGCAAGCATGATTTCTCATATTGACAACGTGAATACGGTGGCTATGAAGATTCCCGGGGCGGAAAAAGCATGGAAAAAAGTATGTATCTCCCCGCAAGAAGGTTGGGAAGGCTATGTAATGCGAGTGTTTGAACTGGAACCAGGCGGGAATACGCCGGAACATACGCATCCGTGGCCGCATATCAATTATTTTCTGCAAGGAGAAGGGACCGTCTATTTGGACGGGAAAGCCCACGAGGTGAAAGCCGGTTCTTTTGCTTATATCCCGTCTAATGCGCTACACAAGATGATCAATCGCGGCGAAGACGTATTTCGCTTTATTTGCATTGTACCTGAAGAGGGAGAAGGCTGAAGGTACGGTGCGGTATATAAAAATAATAAAAAATTGAGTGCAAACGGTACGCGTCCTTTTGAGGGACCGTACCGTTTTATTTAGGTAGCTGATTTTCTGGATTATAGCTCCAGACCTAACTGAAATGCAGCATCAAGGCAAGGAAGGCTATCAATTTCACCAGGAGATTCAACTCCTTGCGCACTGATAACGCCGAGGTTTTTCCAACCTAGATAGTCAGCAAGGGACCGATAGTATTGTACTAGGGTGTTTGTAACAAAATCTTCTTGTTTGCAAGCGGTTGTTAACAAAATACTGGCAGTAATTTTCCGCCCGGTGGCGCTTTCGTTATAGGTTCGATCCAAGAAAAGCTTGAAGCTGCCGGGAAAACCCAGATAATACACAGGTGACGCGATGACGAGCGTATCATGTTCTTGCAATAAGCGAGAGGCCTCTTGCATGTCATCTTTTTGGATGCATTCTCCTTGATGTGTTTGGCAATAGTTGCAGCCTAAGCAAGGCGCGATGGTTTTATCGGGAATAAAATATTCTGTAACCTGGTGACCTTTCGTGAGGGCGCCTTTAATGAATGAAGCAGCTAAGGTTGCGGAATTGCCGGTTTTTCTAGCGCTGCAATATAGAACCAATACTTTTCTCATGTTGCTTTCCTCCTTGGAATTTGAAATATTGTAAAATTAAAGGTATCATAAAGAAAAGTATTCGTAAAATTGATTTTGATAATTATAACAATCGAATTTAATGATAGTTGCTTGCTGAAAATGATAGGGAGGATTTGGATGGACTTCAAATTGCTGCGTAGTTTTAAGATGGTTGCGGAACTTGAGAATATAAGTCATGCTGCAACAGCAGTGGGGTATGCGCAATCAACTATTACAACCCAGATTCAACAATTGGAAAACGAGCTAGAGGTGAAACTGTTTGAACGATTGGGGAATCGAATTTGTTTGACGGAAGCGGGAAGAACCTTCTTAGAATATACGGAGCAAATTCTTTTTACCATGGATCGTGCGAAAGAAAATTTGAAGCATGCCAACCAGCCTTGCGGAGTATTGAAAATAGCAGGGATTCATTCATTATGCGCCAGTATAATGCCTTGTCTTGTACAAGAATACAAAGAAAAATATCCAAATGTAAAAATTGAAATTGCAACAGGAGTTATTGGAGACGTACTTGAGCAGGTAAAAACAGGCAATGTTGACGTGGCTTTATATATGGACTTTGCAGAAGCGCCTAAAGATGTGATTGTCGCCTTTGAGAAAAGAAATCCGCTCTGCTTTTTGTGCGGACCTGATAATCCGCTTCGATATAAAGCAAATCTCACACTCAAGGATATTGAAAACGAACCCTTTCTGGTTACAGAGAAAGAATGCCGGTATCGCAAGAAATTTGAGCAGATGTTCGAGGCGAGACGATTAACGCCTGCAATTTATTTTGAAACAGGAAATACAGAGATTATTAAGAAATTTGTAGAGAACAACATAGGCATTGCGTTACTACCGGAAGTTGCGGTCCGGTCGGAATTTAAAGAAGGAAAGCTGGTAAAACTAGATGTTGCTGAAAAGATAGAAGAACCGTTTATTCGGCTTATTTATCATAAAGACAAATGGCTTACCGCTGCGATAACGAAATTTACGGAGTTGATGAGGGCGTCGTTAGTTTGAGCGGGGTATTACATCTAGACGTAATATAAGGGCTGTATGGATTCGTGAAAATGATAAATAGCGCTAGTTGTTATTGACATATGCCATAAAAGAGCTAAAATAGAGATATGAAACATATGTCAAAACAAAAGGGGGAATCAACAATGCCAAGAAGAGATGGGACAGGGCCAATGGGACAAGGGCCGCTTAGCGGTCGTAGGACGGGAGCGTGCAGTGGACAAGGAAAGGGGCAAGGCGCAGGCGGCATGGGAAAAGGGATGGGGCGTGGAGCTGGTCAGGGGTTTGGGCAAGGAATGGGACAAGGAAATCGGGGATCCTTTGCTTCGCAAGGCAGTGAGTCTTTAGCGAAAGAGGAATTGCTGCAAGAAAAAAAGCTGTTGCAGCAAAGGCTAGAAACAATTAACAAGGACTTGGAAAAAGTGTAAAATAAAGTAGGCGGCGGGAGAAGTCTTCCTGTCGCCTACTTTAATGAGTGGGAATAAGAGGTGAAGTCTGTGCCAAGACCAAGAAAATGGCGTCGTGTCTGTGAACTTCCTCAAATCGATTCGTTTGGCCCGCTTACGGCTGCGGTGTCTCATCAAGAAGCCGTTATTATGACGGTTGATGAATACGAAACGATTCGGTGGATTGACGTAGAAGGTTTGATGCAGGAAGAATGCGCAGCTCGTATGAATGTAGCTCGGACAACCGTGCAAAAAATATATAATGACGCTCGACGTAAGTTAGGCCTGGCTTTAGTAGAAGGGAGAACGCTTCGCATAGAGGGAGGCGAGTACCGGCTTTGTGAAGGAGAGGAGCCGGTTGTGCACTGCGGCAGATGTCATCGGCGAAGACATGGAAGGCAGGATGAACCATTGGATTGACGGATGAAAAATAAAACAGTATGCTGAAAAGAAATCATATGTGGAAAGAGGAAAACTAGATGCCAAGACCGACGAAAGAACGCGCTGTTGGGATGATGCCGCCTTGGGCGCGGTTTAAACCGGCAGGAATACCGATAGAAGAATTAGAAGACGAGAATATTACGGTGGAAGAGATGGAAGCTTTGCGGTTGGCTGATTTGGAAGGAATGGATCAGGACCAAGCTTCGCAATGCATGGATGTATCAAAACCGACTTTTTGTCGGGTGCTGATGCAGGCGCGACAAAAGGTGGCTCGCGCTCTTTGGCAGGCAAAATGTCTGCAAGTGGAAGGCGGGAATTTTCGTTTGGAAAAAGGATGTCCCCGCGGGAAAAGTTTGTGGAGATGTGATTCTTGTGGTCATCAGTGGCGAGGCCGCTGCGCAAGAGGGCGCTGTGGCGGGGAGAGCCATTGCCCTAAGTGCGGAGGAGATCAAGTGCGCTTAGATGGTTGAGGCTTGACGGCTTTTCGTGCTTGCGATACAATTAACATAGTGAAACAAGTTTCAAAAGACATTTTCGAATGTCTTTTTTTGAAAACCATTTTGAAATATGTTTTATAAAAGGAGACTGAACATGAAAGTAGTAATTACCGCTCAAAATGAGCAACCGGGACAAGTGATGGAATTGCGCTTTGGCAGGGCGCCGTTTTTCTGTGTGTATGATACAGAAAGCGGCATATGGGAAAGCGTAACGAACGCCACCAATATGAATGCGGCTCAAGGAGCTGGGATTCAAGCGGCGCAAGCTGTCGAACGGTTGGGGGCCAAAGTGGTTATTACAGGCCACGTGGGGCCAAAGGCGTTTCGGGTGCTGGAAGCCAATCAGGCGGAAGTGTATTTGGCTCAAGAAGGGTTAACAGTTGAAGCCGCCATGGAAGCTTGGAAAGCAGGAGAACTGCAGCGCCAGCTGCAGGCGGATGTAGAAGGTCATTGGTAAAATCTATTGGACTAAAAGATATAAATTAGAGGAGGAATTTTTAATGGAAAAGTATGGAGTACCAACCTATCAGGGGATGTTGTGCGCTCATTTTGGTCATTGCGAGCAGTTTGCTATTGTAGCCGTAGAGAATGGGCAGGTACAGGGAATGGAAATGTTGACGCCGCCCCCGCATGAACCGGGCGTTATTCCAAACTGGCTGGCGCAGCAGGGCGTGCATAAAGTGATTGCCGGAGGTATGGGGGTTAAGGCCCAGATGATTTTTGCTACCCATGGCATTGAAGTAGTCTGCGGTGCAGCGGCGCAAGAGCCGCAAGAGCTAGTTCGTTTGTATTTGGCCGGACAACTGGTACAAGGAGACAATCCTTGCTCTCATGAAGAGGGACAGCCCTGCACCGGTCATAAGTAAGAAGGAGTGGAGCTTTGAGCGAAGAAGTTAAGAAAGATTCGCCCGAAGAGCTTTGGCAAGATTGTTTGCTTTGGGCCCGGGAAAAAGACAATGATTTTAAAGAACGCTGCCGCGTTGCGGACGTGAATTCGGAGAAGCTGCCTCTAAAAGAGTTAGCGGCTTTGCCGTTACAGCCTAAACCCGAACCCTCCGCGTCTCCTTTTGCGCGCTTGACTTTGCCCTTAAGCGGTGTTGCGCGGTTAATGAATTCGACGCCGTATTTGGTAGAGGAAGTGGACGATTGGGCGCAGAAAAGCGCTTTTTGGCTTCGCTCGTGCGGTATGACGCTAGCCTCTATTCTGTTAGTCGCTGATGGACTAGACGGCGAAGGGCCTGGTTGGGGCGTGTTGGAAGGCGCTAAAACTATGCAGACTACTGTTGTTTCCTTAAGTGCGCGTCCGTGGGAAACAGTCAGCGAATGCGGCGCCAGCGCCTGTGCGTTATCGGCTCCACTGTTGGATGCGTGGATGAATAGCGGCGAAGGCCCAGGAACTTGTCGAACATTCTTTTGTTTGACTGCGGGAGCGTCTGAGGAACAACGGCAAGCTTGGCAAAAGTATTTAGGCTATCCTGTGTATCTTCAGTGGGGCTTGCCTGGACTGCAGGCGTCTCTTATCGCCTGGGAGTGTCCGCAAGGGGGCGGGTTCCACTTGCCTATTGATTCGTTTTGGCCGGAACTCATTGATTCACAGACGCAAGAGTTGACGGCTCCTGGTGTGGCAGGCGAGCTAGTGCTGACAGCCCTAAGGCGGCGGAGTTCTCCGGCGATTCGCATGCGAACCGGCTGGGTAGGACGGTTTGCGGAAAAAACTTGCCGTTGCGGCAGTCCGTATCCTAAATTTATACCGGAAGAGTTTTAAAACAGAGCGTTAGAGCGAGAGCTCTGGCGCTTTTATCCTATTGCTTAATTAATGAGGTGATTTTTGTGAAGTATAAGACCGTCGGATCTTGTGCAAAAGAAATATCCTTTGAAATTCATGATGGCAAATTGAGTCAAGTCTTCTTTAAAGGAGGCTGTCCCGGTAATTTACGGGCCATTAGCATTTTATTGGAAGGAATGGACGTGCAAAACGTGATTGATAAATTTAGCGGTAATCTTTGCCGCAACGGTACTTCCTGCACGGATCAGTTGGCGCAAGCATTGGAGGAATGGCAAAAAAGCCAAGAACGTACTGCATGAACCATAAAAAATATATTTCCCAACGAGACTTTTAGGATGAGGAGTGAACCTATGCGTATTAGCATTGCTAGCGGCAAAGGCGGTACTGGAAAGACTACTCTGACAACATTAATGATGCAGAAAGCGCCAACCGATAGTATTGTTTGGGTTGACTGCGATGTAGAAGCGCCTGACGGCGATGTTTTTGGCGAGGTAGAGTGGCGTCAAGAGCAAGTAGTGACGAGGCAGGTTCCCGAATTGTTCGGCCAGTGCAGTGGATGCGGTACTTGTGCGGATCTATGCCGTTTTCAAGCGCTCGCCATGGCAGGTGGCAAACCAATGGTGTTCCCGGAATTGTGCCATTCTTGCGGTGTTTGTATTCAACATTGTCCGGCGCAGGTATTGCGGGAGCGGCCGGAAGAAGTGGGGCAGGTGCGGTGCGGCATTTGGCGAAAAGAAGGGCAGGAACATTTATATATTCAAGGATTGCTCAAAATCGGCAGCGTAGCAAGCACTGTGGTCATTGAGGCGGCCAAAAAAGCGGCAGTTGCAGGAAACCCGGAGCTAACCCTTGTCGATTGTCCTCCAGGAACCACCTGTTCGATGGTAGCGGCTGTCAAAGGGAGCGATTGCTGTATTATGGTTACGGAGCCAAGCTTGTTTGGCATTCATGATTTGCGAGGCGCTCTTTCTGTAGCAGCCAGGATTGGTATTTCTGCGGGTGTTGTGCTTAACAAGAGCGATGGAAGCCATTTGGAAAAAGAAGTGGAAGAGTTGTGCCAGCGTATGAACGTGCCGCTTCTTTTGCGAATTCCTTATTCCAGGGAGTTTGCTCAAAAATATGCTGCCGGGAATATTGACACAGAGATTTCTGTGGATTGGTCGAAGTTTTGGCTGCAAGTGAGAGCGTTGGCCAAGGGGGATAAAGCATGAAAGAAATTGTTGTGCTAAGTGGCAAAGGCGGCAGCGGCAAGACTTCGGTGAGTGCTGCCTTGGCTCGTATTTTGAGAAAAAAAGTTTTAGTGGACTGCGATGTGGATGCCGCTAATTTTTACCTGACGTTGAACGCGAGAGAAATTGAAAGGCAACCTTTTTTTGCGGGGCTGGAAGCGTTTGTAGATCAAGCTCTTTGTACGAGCTGCGGGAAATGTGAAGAAGTGTGCCGCTTTGGCGCTATTACCAGCGCCGGAGTAGTGGACGAGCTAGCTTGTGAAGGCTGCGGCGCCTGCGCCTTGGTATGTCCGCAAAAAGCCGTGGGTCTGCGGGAACGCCAGGCTGGCTGTTGGCTGGTATCGGAAAGTCCCTTCGGGACGTTGGTACATGCGGAATTGGGCATTGCCATTGAAAACTCAGGAAAGCTGGTTTCCCAGGTGCGCCGCGAGGCGAAAGAACGGGCTTTATCGCAGGGGGCGGAATGGCTTTTAGTCGACGGTCCTCCCGGTGTAGGCTGTCCTACGATTGCTTCATTAACAGGCGTTGATGTTGTGCTGTTGGTATTAGAACCGACGGGAAGCGGCTTGGCTGATGCGAAACGCTTGCTGGCGCTGGCCAAACATTTTGAGCTTCCGGTGCTAGTGTGTATCAATAAAGCAACCTTGCATGAGGGCCAGACGACCATTGCTAAAAAATGGATTGCGGACGCGGGACTTGTGCTGGTAGGAGAACTTCCTTATCATGAGGCGTTTCGCAAGGCGTCTTCCGAAGGCTGCAGCATTTGGGAAAGCGGCGGCAAAGAGCTGCAGGCAGCTATCCAATTATTATGGCAGAACGTGCAAAAAGCGTTATAGCGGCAAGCATGGTTTGTGATAAAGAAAATACTATAGAAAACTTGAAGGGGTAGGAAGTATGAGTGAAATGACGAAGATTGAAAAAAATCTTGCAGGCGTTAAACGCCGCTGGTTGGTTATGAGCGGTAAAGGCGGCGTAGGGAAAAGCACGGTAACTGCGCAGTTAGCAGTTCGTCTGGCGGCTAAAGGATGGAAAGTGGGCGTATTGGATGCGGACATGCATGGGCCGAGCCAAAGCGGAATTTTTGGCATGCGGGGGCAGCAGCACACGGCCGTAGGGGATAGAATTCAGCCTTTTACGCATGGACCGAATGTCAAAGTGGTTACCATGCAGGGTTTGCTCAACACACCTGACGAAGCATTAATTTGGCGCGGTCCTTTGAAAATTGGTCTCTTGCAGCAGCTTCTCGGCGATACCGATTGGGGAAAGCTGGACGTGCTTTTGATGGACAGCCCTCCCGGTACTGGTGATGAGCCGTTAACCTTGGTTCAAGATGTGCCGCAATGTGAAGGAATTGTTGTGACAACCCCGCAAGAAGTATCGTTGGCGGATGTGCGAAAATCGCTGAATTTTGCGGCGACTGTCAAGCTGCCTTTGCGAGGCTTGATTGAAAATATGAGCGGTTTTATTTGTCCTGATTGCGGGCATTGCCATTATCCGTTCGGTCAAGGGGGCGGCGAGAAATTAGCGGCGGAAAAGAAGCTTTCCTTTTTAGGCGCCTTGCCCTTAGATCCTTTGGTTATGCTGGGCGGCGATCAAGGTCTTCCGGATCAGGCTGCTTCTCCGGCCTGCGAAGAGGCCTGGGAGCGAGTCCTTGCTAATTTGATGCAAAAATAATAAGCTTTGGGGAAAGAAGCGTGAAGGTTTATGAAATGTGCGCAATGCGGACATAAAAACTGCTATAAGATAGGACAGAATTGTTTGGGCTGGTCCGTAGATGACGTGAAAGAACAATATCAAGGAAGAGAGCTGGAAATGATGCAGGCGGCGGCTTGTACAGAAGGGCGCTATTATCTGAAACTGACCCGCCTGGAAGAAAGCGTAGAATTTGCCAAGCTCTTAGGAACCAAGAAAATCGGGTTGGCTTTTTGCATCGGCTTAGCTGAGGAAGCTAAGTTGATCGAGGCGTATTTTGCCAAGTTTTTTGAGGTCCATTCGGTTTGCTGCAAGGTTTGCGCCATTGAAAAAGACAAGCTGGGCTTAGAACCGATAAAAGACGGAGCTAAAGAAGTTATGTGTAATCCAAAGGTGCAGGCTGCGATATTGAATAAAGAAGAGACAGAATTGAATTTTACCGTGGGCCTTTGCGTAGGACATGATATGCTGTTTACTTCCGCGTCTGCGGCGCCTGTATCGTGCTTGGTGGCGAAGGATCGCGTTATGGCTCATAATCCCTTAGGCGCTGTTTATTCAAGATATTGGCGCAGAAAGCTGGATATCTTGCCGGAGGGACAGATGTAAATAACATTATAAGCATTTGCTTTTTAGTAAAGTCGTATGGACGAAGGTCTATGCGGCTTTTCTTTCTAGGGGTGTAGAACGAATGCTCGCAATTAACTGGTAATCCCAACTCGAATTAATCTGATTTTTTATAGTGCTTAGAAAATGTTTCATTAGAGTTTTGTCGAATTAAAAGTAAGGAATCATAATTCAAATTTTACTAAACGTGAATGCACTTGCTGAGTTACTTTAACAAAAAGGAGTGAACCGGCTATGGCTGCTTGGCCGAACTCAGAAGAACGGAATGCTATTTTTAATAATGTTTTCACTGATGCGAGTTTGAGCCGCTACTATTTAATCATGGTCGTACTTTCTTGTACGGTAGCAACGTACGGGCTGTTATCGAACAGCACGGCTGTCGTGATAGGGGCGATGTTGATTGCGCCGCTAATGGGGCCGATTTTAGGATGCGCACTGGCAGTGGCGGCTAATAGCAGAGCACTGCTTGTGTTGGCGTTGAAAGCAGAGGCTCTTGGAGCGGTAGCTGCAGTTTTATTGGCTATGGTCTTGACCCTTCTGTTGCCGCGGGCGGAGTTGACCAGTGAAGTGATGGCGCGAACTACGCCGACTATTTTAGATTTGGTTATTGCACTGGCCTCTGGTGCGGCGGGAACCTATGCAATTTGTATGAAGCCGCAGAGTGCGACCCTTCCGGGGGTAGCGATTGCTACGGCGCTGATGCCGCCGTTATGTACCGTAGGCATTGGTTTGGCGCAGCAGAATATGAGTGTTGCTGGCGGGGCATTTCTGTTGTTTCTTGCCAATATGGTAGCCATCGTTGTTGCTGCTGTACTTGTCTTTGAATTAGCGGGCTTTGCGGACGGGCACGGGCGTGAAAAAGAAGCAGGGGCTCAATCGGCGGTTCGGCGTCTCTTTTATCCCGTATTGCTGCTGGTGATAATCTCTATACCGTTGGCCTTCATTATGTATAAGACATATGCTAAAGCGCATACGGAGCAGATTATTCAAACCTCTCTTGAAGAGTCGCTGGATATGATTGCGCCGCAGTCTACTTTGATTTCTGCTACATTTAATGAAGCGGACCGACGGTATGAAGTGGCTGCGGCATTTCGGACCACGAAGGTGATTAACCCTGAAAATATAAGGCAGATGGAGAATTTATTGGAGTTGCGTCTGGGAAAAGCGGTGAAGGTAAGTGCTGATGTTGTATTGGTGCAAAAAGTGAACGATGAGAAAAATATAGATTCCTTTCAAATGCTGCTTCCCAAGATCAAAGAAAAAGAAATTGTGGAGGTTGTGCGCAGCGGGACGCCTGAAGAAATCATCGAGCAGGCGATAAAAGAAAAGCTGTCGTTGTTGCCCGATGTGGAGCTGGAGGATTATCGCTTTTCGTACCAGCGAGGAGGCAGCACCTATCAGATTGAAGCTGTTATCGCGAGTGCGAAGCCAATAGAAGAAAGTGTACGTAAATCGCTCCAGGCGGTGCTGGAGGAACGTTTGAAACGAAGAGTAGAGGTCCAACTACGTATAAAAGCGCCTCCTACGGCGGCAGCAGAGGTAGAAAAAGCCTCGCAGCAAGCGCCATAAGACGAAGAAAACCCAGTTTCCCCTCTTGAGGAAGCCGGGTTTTCTTTATTCGTTGATTTTGTGTCCTTAATAAACCGGAATGTTGTCGCGAAACATGTCGGCTATGACTCCTTCCATGGAATATAGACCTGGCGGTTGTTTTAACAGAAAGTTAGCTGCAAAAATAGCTCCTTGCCCGAAGGAAGCGCGGCTGATGCTTTCGTGGCTGAGACGGATCGTTTGGTTCGGCATGCCAAAAATAATTTCATGTCGCCCTACTATGCCGCCTACGCGGATGGAGTTAACATGTTCGTCATCTAGCTGCAACAGTTTGGCGATCTTTTTAGCAGTGCCTGAGGTTTCCGGCTTGTTTTTAAAGTGTTCTTCGACGACTTCAATATCGGCATGAGGTGCGATTTTTTGCAAAATTTGGGCTGCAATCAATAAAACGTTGATCCCCAGGGTGATATTAGGAGAGTAGAGAACTGGCGTTTTTTGGGATAAAGACTCTAATAAGTCAAGGTCTTCTTTTTCATACTGAGAGATAGCCGAGACAATAGAAATGCCTTCTTCGGCGGCGCGCTGATAGGCGTGAACGCCGCGTGAACCGGAGAAATCAACAAGAACATCGACAGGATGCTCGCGAAAAAAAGAAGGGCCTATGTCTTCAATAGAAATAATTTCACCAGTATCGCATTCCTGCCCTAATAAGCGGCTGGCATACTTATGGTGATCAGCGGTGCTTTTGCGCACCACCCAGGACAAGTCAAAACGCTTGTCATTTAAAAATTCGTTGGCTACCAGGCGGCCGGTTTTGCCAAAGCCCCAGAGTCCTACTTGGATTGGTTTCAATGAAAGTCCTCCTTTTTTTACGCCGGCGAGGTTAGCTGACGGATTCGGGCGAAAAGAGATACGCCCTACCTGAATGTTCAGGATTCACCCCAAGAATGGGTCCCCCGCTTCCAATTTTGGAATTAGGCGCTTGCTATATGCATTACCCGACTTGCGGGAATACAGCGAAGAAAACAAAAAGAGCCCTTGGTGACAGGCTACTCCTAAAAAACACATATTTTATTTGTACTTATAATAACACAACAATTGCTTTTTAGTCAAATTTATCAATAGAGAATTACTTTTGGAGCGGAATTAAAAAATAAACGGTAGCGGAAGAAGCGGCGTGGTACAATAAGAAAATAGAAAACTAGGAAGAGGTTAGGTTATGCGCAAGTATCGAGTGAGTAGCGCCTATGGAGCGCTGTTACAGTGGCGTAATTTTCGTTTTAAGCTGTTTGCGGAGAGCGTTTTGGTTGGCGCGGTGGCAGGCGGAGTGGTAGTGTTTTTTCGATACGCCTTAGAAAACGCGGAAGTACTGAGGAATTTTTTATATCAGATGGCTATAAAAGACGCATCTTGGATTTCGATATGCGGCTGGATTGGCTTATCTCTCTTGATCGCAGGGATTCTTCATGCCTTAGTTGCTTGGGAGCCGATGGCGTCAGGTAGTGGTATTCCACAGGTGAAAGGAGTATTAGGCGGTGTTATGCGCATGCCGTGGCTGCGCGTACTGGCTGCTAAGCTTGCAGGCGGCGTGACGGCTATTGGCGCAGGGCTTTCTTTAGGCCGAGAGGGGCCGTCCATTCAGTTGGGCGCGGTGGTTGGACAAGGGATTAGCCGTCTATGGGGAAGAAGTCGCATGGAGGAGCGTTATTTGTTGACCAGCGGGGCTAGCGCTGGTTTGGCGGCGGCATTTAATGCGCCCTTGGCGGGGGTTGTATTTTCTCTGGAGGAACTGCATAAGAATTTTTCACCGGCTGTGCTTGTTTCCGCGATTACGGCATCTTTGACAGCGACGGTGTTATCGCAATATTTTTATGGCGAAAATCCTGTTTTTACATTTACTGGAGTTCCAGTGTTTCCGGTGTCGAGTTTTGGCGTGTTGCTAGTGCTAGGTGTGGGGATGGGGATTCTCGGTGCGGCATTTAATAAAGGGTTGCTGGTGACGGGAAGTCTCTTCGAAAGGTTGCTGCCGGTGTCCGTCTTTTCCAAAGCGCTGTTACCCTTAGCTTTTGCCGGAGTATTTGCGCTGTTGTTGCCGGAGGTGTTGGGAGGCGGCAACGGGCTGGTAAATGAACTGACAGTAACGAATTTTGGGTTCTTGTATTTGCTATCTTTGTTGGCGGCTAAATTTTTCTTTACGCTTATCAGCTATGGTTCTGGCGTTCCGGGAGGCATCTTCTTGCCCATGCTGGTTATTGGAGCGCTAGGAGGAAGTTTATTTAGTTATGGGTTTGTTCAGTTTGGACTTCTTGATTCGTTTTATAGCGCCAATATAATAATTTTCTCTATGGCGGCTTGTTTTGCAGCGGTTGTAAAATCCCCTATTACCGGAAGTATTCTAATCATGGAAATGTCTGGGGCTTTTCATCATATGCTGCCGTTGGTTTTTGTGTCTGTGATTGCGTATTTAACGGCGGACTTGTTGCGAGTGCAGCCTATATATGAAGTTCTTTTAGAAAAAGCATTACTTAAGCAGGGTAAAAGAAAAGCCGAAAATGTCCAATCCTTGCGTAGCATTGTGGAAGTGCTTGTCTGTGTGAATTCAAAGCTGGCAGGCAAGCAGGTGAAACAAATTTCCTGGCCGTCTTCGTGCTTGTTGTTTAGTATTCGCCGAGGAGAATCCGAAATTGTGCCCAAGGGGGAAACAAGGATAGAAGCTGGCGACTATTTGTACGTGGCAGTGAAAAATGAGCAAGTGGAATCCTTACAAAAAATGGCGGAAGAAAGCATTAAATAAAGAGGTTATGATATGGAAATGTAACTAGCTAATTTGTTTGACGAATTTAACAGGGGCGGATATAATAAGAATAAATTTAATATGGTTATCGTTAGGAGGAGCCTGTCACCAAGGGCTTCTCCTATTTTTTTATAGGTATTTTGAGGAGGCGTTGTTTTTGCAAGAGGTTTTATTTTATGGGTCGATCTTGATTTTCATGGTTACGTATGGCTTGATTATTTGGGAAAAATATCATCGAATGGTTGTAGCCATGAGCGGCGGGAGTGTTATGCTGCTCTTTGGTTTTCTAAATCAGGATACTGCAATCAAAGAGGCCATTGACTTTAATACGCTGGGATTATTGATGGGCATGATGATTTTAGTAACTATTACTCGGAGGACGGGCGTGTTTGAAGCCGTAGCTATATGGGCTGCAACGGTGACCAAAGCTTATCCTCTTCGTTTGTTGGCTCTTTTGTCTGTAATCACAGCTGGCGCATCGGCTCTACTTGATAATGTTACCACGGTTTTGTTAATTGTACCGGTTACCATTACCTTGACAGACAAGCTTAACATTAATCCGCTACCCTTTTTGATTTCGGAGATTATTGCATCAAATATTGGAGGAACAGCTACCCTTATTGGAGATCCGCCGAATATTATGATTGGCAGCGCTACTGGATTAAGTTTTAACGCGTTTGCCAGTAACTTAGCGCCTGCGAGTATTATCATTTTATTGGCAACGCTGTTGGTTTTACTCTTCCTATATCGAAATGATTTACAAGTAGAAGAAAAAGATCGGCTTCAAGTATTGAAGTTGAACTATAAAGACGAGATTAAAGATAGCGCGCTTTTGAAAAAGTCATTGCTGGTCCTGGGGCTAACGTTAAGCGGCTTTGTTTTCCATAGTGTTTTGCATTTGGATTCCGCAACGGTAGCGATGTCCGGCGCCATCTTTTTGCTGTTGATTAGCAAGGAAGAGCCCGAAGAGATACTGCTGAATGTAGAATGGCCAACAATCTTTTTCTTTATCGGTTTGTTTGTTCTTGTTGGGGGGCTAAAAGCAAGCGGTGTTGTTGGAGCTCTTGCGCAATGGGGGTTGTCAGTGACACAGGGGCAAGTCATGGAAACGGCATTGTTAATGTTATGGTTGTCAGCGATTGCCTCCGCGTTTATTGATAATATTCCTTTTGTGGCAACTATGATTCCGATGTTACAGGAAATGGCTCAATTATCGGGAGGCAATTTGGAACCAGTATGGTGGTCTTTAGCGTTAGGGGCTTGTTTGGGTGGAAATGGAACGTTAATAGGAGCTACTGCTAATGTCGTTGTGGCAGGGATTGCTGAAAAGAACGGGATTTTGCTTTCTTTTCGGCATTACTTGAAAATTGCTTTTCCGCTTATGATTGGTTCTATCTTGATTTCTCATGTTTATGTGTACCTAAGATATTTCTGTGTTTAATTTATTATGAGTTGGTAATTTAAAAATCTAGATAAGTTGAGATGCTTATAATAGAAGCCTTGATTTCATCAATAATCTTGAGAAATTAAGGCTTTTATTTATTTTTAATGTCAGCAAAATAGAGGAAATGAATGTCTTTTATAAGAATTATTCAAAATAGAGAATGAGTGTCTTGGCGGCTTAAAGAGAGGATGATCGCATTGCTGAAAACAAAGAAAAAGCTTGCAGGTATAATTGCCTTAGTTGCGGTTGCGGCGGTTATCTTGATTGTTTGGAACAGGCCAGAAACGAAGAAGCCAATAGAACAGCGGGAGCAGATAGTTCAGCAGTCGTTGACTGTAGAACGGGTACAACTCGGCAATGCGCTTCAATACTATGAAACATCGGGAACGGTGAAGGCCAACGTGGTAAGTAAAGTAGCGCCAAAAGCCATGGGGCAGGTCACTGCGCTGTACGTTAAAGCAGGAGACCGCGTCAGGGCCGGGCAGGTTCTGGCGGAATTGCAGGACGAAGAAATTTTGCAAAAGATATCAGCTGCCGAAGCGGGAGTGCGGGAAGCGCAAAAGGGGCTGCAAGTGGTGGTGCGGAACCGGTCTTTGCAAAAAAATACAAGCGAGCGTTATGAAGAGTTATATCGTCAAGGGGCTATTTCTCAACAGCAAGTGGATGAAGTTCGTACCCAAAACGATGTCGCAACGTTACTAAGCGAACAGGCGCAGGCGGCGATGGAACGAGCCATGGCTAGCGAAAAAGAAGCTCGGGCGTATAGCAAATTAGTGGCTCCTGTAAGCGGGATTGTGACAGAGAAAAATCTAGAGCTTGGCTCAATGGCCCTTCCGGGAGTCTGGGCGTTGGTGGTAGAGGATGATCAATCGTTTTTAGTGGAGTGTTATGTGGATGGAGCGCTAAGCTCGCAGCTGCAAGTAGGCGGTGCGGCATTGGCTGAAGTTGAAGGAGCTGGAGAAAGCCTACAGGGACAAATTATCGAACTGACTCCGGCGGTGGATGCGGCCAGCCGTTCTTTTTTAGTGAAGGTTGCGCTGCCGGGAACGGCGCTTAAAACAGGCATGTATAGTAAAATTCGCTTTCCCTTAGGAGAGCGGCAGGCGGTTTTGCTGCCCCAAGAAAGCCTGGTTGCTAAAGGGCAGCTAATCGGGGTGTACGTTATGGATGCAAATAAGAAGCTGTGGTATCGGCTGGTGCGTACTGGGCGCAAAGAAAATGGCCGTGTGGAGATTGTTTCCGGGGTGCAGCCGGGAGATTACGTTGTTGTTCGCGGCGTGGAAGCGGCAAGTGATGGAGCGGTGGCCGGAGAGGTGCTCGGCCTATGAAAAAATTAGGATTTGCCGGCAAGCTGGCTCAGGCTTTTATTCTGTCTAAATTGACGCCGCTGCTAGTGCTTGCTTCGTTGTTGCTGGGCGGTTTTGCCACGTCGTTGACGCCGCGCGAAGAAGAACCGCAGATTGTTGTGCCGATGATTGACGTGGCCGTAACCTATCCAGGGGCTTCGGCGGCGGAAGTGGAAAATCGGGTTACCAAACCGATGGAACAGCTGCTATGGGAAGTTCCGGGCATTGAATACGTCTATTCCATGGCGAAACCGGGCAGCAACCTGACTATTTTGCGCTTTCGCGTAGGGGAAAACGCAGAAGACAGCCTGGTACGGGTATATAACAAATTGATGTCCAATTATGACCGGATTCCTCCGGGAGTATCGCAGCCTATGGTGAAAGTGCGCTCGATTGATGATGTCCCCATTTTAGCCCTTACCTTTTGGAGTACTCGTCCTGGTTATTCGGGGTATGAGCTGAGGCGGGCAGCAGCGGAGGTTGCCGAAGAGCTGAAAAAAGATGAGGACGTATCGGAAATAGCCATTATCGGCGGCCAAAAACGCCAAATTCGCGTGGAGCCGGATCCGGCTAAATTGCGTGCGTTTCAGCTTCCCTTTGCCCAAGTGGCGGACAAGTTGCAGCAGGCTAATGTTCAGCTGCAAAGCGGCAATGTGCAACTGGGAAATCAAGAGCAACGCCTGGAAGGCGGGCGCTTTATAAAAAGCGCGGCAGATGTTGGCAATATCGTGGTTGCCGTGGCGCAGCAACGGCCCATTTATCTAAAACAGGTCGCTGCGATTGCTGATGGACCGGCTGAACCGGATCAATATGTCTTTATGGATCAAGGGGCTGGAGGCACCGCCAAGGTGCAGGCAGCTAATGGCCCTTATGAAGCGGTGACTTTGTCGTTGGCCAAGAAAAAAGGCGCCAACGCGACGGTGATTGCCGAAAGGGCGCTGGCGAAATTGGAAGCTCTCCACGGCAAGATGCTGCCCCTAGATGTGCAGTGGACGGTTACGCGTGATTATGGCGAGACCGCTAAGGAAAAATCTAATGAGCTGCTGCAGCATATGCTGATTGCGACGGTATCCGTAGTACTGCTGATCGGCTTTACTTTGGGCTGGCGAGAAGCTGGGGTTGTCGGCGTGGCGGTGCCTACGACGCTGGCTTTGACGCTATTGGTAACGTATCTGCTGGGATATACCTTGAACCGGGTCACCTTGTTTGCTCTGATTTTTTCGATCGGTATTTTGGTGGATGACGCCATTGTTGTGGTGGAGAACATTCACAGGCGTTTCATGCTGGCAGGCAAAGCAGACGAGGAGATTGCCGCTGCCGCTGTTGACGAGGTGGGCAATCCGACCATTCTGGCGACCCTGGCGGTTATCGCGGCGCTGCTGCCCATGGCCTTTGTTTCCGGACTCATGGGTCCTTACATGAAGCCCATTCCTGTAGGGGCTTCGGCGGCCATGCTCTTTTCCTTGTTAGTGGCTTTCATTGTAAGTCCCTGGCTGGGATATCGTCTTTTGAAGCAGACCTCGCATGAAACGGCTGGGAAAAAGGGACGCTGGCAGCAGGGCTATGAGGCCCTGCTGGAACGGCTTTTGCAGGAGAAAGGAAAGCGCCGTAAAGCGATAGGCGCCATCGTGCTGCTCTTGGTACTGGCTGTGGCCCTAGTTCCCTTAAAAGGCGTGGAAGTGAAAATGCTTCCGTTTGACAATAAAAGCGAGCTGCAGGTTATTGTTGACATGCCGGAAAGCAGCTCCCTCGAGAAAACGGCCGCCCTGACAAGATATCTTGGCGCTTATTTGCGTACCGTGCCGGAAGTCACGGACTTTCAAAGTTATGTAGGGACGGCTTCGCCGTATAATTTTAACGGTTTAGTGCGGCATTATTTTCAGCGCTCCGGCAGCAGCAGCGCAGATATTCAGGTTAACTTTGTAAGCAAAGGGGAACGGAGCGAGCAAAGTCATGAGTTGGCGAAAAAGCTGCGGCCTCGACTAGAGGAGATTGGCTTAACTTATGGGGCGCGTTTGAAAGTGGCCGAGGTTCCTCCCGGCCCCCCAGTGCTTAGTACGCTGGTGGCGGAAGTGTATGGACCAGCTCCGGAGGGGAGAAAACAGATAGCTGCTGAAATTCGAGACATCTTTAAGCGCACGGACGGAGTGGTGGATGTCGATTGGTATGTGGAAGAAGATCAACCTAAAACCTTTTTTGAGGTGAATCAGGAAAAAGCATCCTATCATGGAATTAGCCCGCAAAACGTGGCGCAGCTGCTGCAAATGGCCATTAGCGGCAACGTTGTAGGCCAAGCCCATTTGGAAAAAGAAAAGGAGCCGGTAGAATTGCTTCTGCGGCTTCCGTATGCGGAACGGTCTTATTTGGAAACAGGACGTCTGGCGCAGCTAACTTTGCCCGGCAAGGATGGCACGGCGGTTCCTTTGTCGGAACTGGTGGTACGGAAAACAGGTATTGAGGACAAGACCATCTATCACAAAAACTTAAAGCCTGTAACTTATGTGGTGGGCGATGTCGCTGGCAGCATAGAAAGTCCTGTGTATGCCATCTTGGGGATGAAGGACAAAGTTGGCGATGTTCTAGTGCCGTCAGGACCGAAGCTGCAGCAATACTCGGCTATTCAGCCATGGCTGGAAGACAGCTACGCCATGAAATGGGACGGAGAATGGCATATTACGTACGAAGTTTTTCGGGATTTGGGAGTAGCTTTTGCCGCGGTGCTGGTGCTCATCTATGTCTTAGTGGTGGCTTGGTTCAAAAATTTCTGGACGCCTTTGGTGATCATGGCGCCGATTCCTTTGACGCTTGTTGGCATTTTGCCGGGGCACTGGCTGTTTGGCGCTTTTTTTACGGCTACCTCTATGATTGGCTTTATTGCGCTGTCCGGGATTGTCGTCAGAAACTCTATTCTATTAATTGACTTTGTACAGGAAGAGGGCAGTGAGGGTAAGGAACTGCGGCAAGCCTTGGTTGAGGCTGGTTCAGTTCGTTTTCGGCCCATTGTTCTGACAGCCGCCGCGGTGGTTGTGGGCTCTTTTGTCATGCTCTTTGATCCCATCTTCCAAGGATTAGCTATTGCCATGATGTTTGGAGCTGTGGCGGCGACGGCGTTAACCTTGGTAGTTGTGCCGTTGTTGTATTTTGAGTTGTTTGGACAAGGCGATTAAAGAGGAGATAATCCATATAGGTGATAGAAAGGAGAAGTCGCCATGAAGGAGATAGCTTGGCGTCGAGTAGCATCTTTACTATCGTTGTTTTTGTTTGTTTTCGCGGTGTTGACAGGGATTGTGCTTTATATAGTACCGCCAACGCGGGTCGCGAATGCCTTAGCTTGGACTTTCTTGGGATTTAGTAAGGGAGAGTATGTGCGGGTGCATACGATCGCCTCGTTTTGCTTTTTAATTGTGGGGATTTGGCATATATGGTTCAATTGGGCGGCTTTAAAAGAGTATTTGCTGCCGCAAAGCAAGGAGAAATGGAAAAGCGAGCCGTTGCTGGCGGCAGGTATGGTTATTTTGCTTATGGCAGGAGCGGTGGTAAATGTTTGGCCGGCTTCTGCGGTTATGGATTTTGGGCAAACCGTGAAGGAGAGCTGGGGCGGGCCAGGGGGCGGAGGCACAAGAGAAAGAGGCGGGCATATTCTTGTGAATGAAAACATGACCTTAGCGGCATTGGACACAGAAAATCACAAGGATGTACGAAGCTTGGTAGAAAAGCTGGCGCATAGGGGCTGGAAGGCGCGAGGCAATCAGACAATTGTGGACATTGCCAAGCAAAATGGTGTTTCGACAGAAGAAATAATGAAGGAACTGCGGTGAAATTGCTTCCTGTCATTAATGAAGCTGTTACGACAGGACTAGAGACAGAGTGGGTAACCGGAACTCTTTTTTGGATACAAGATGTGAGCTATTGGCTCCCTGATATTGAAGCATTACGGATCAAAGTAGCTCATATCCAAGGAACTTTCATCCATGAATACCAGCAAGAAGCTATAAAATAAAAAAGACTGCCGCATTTTACCGCGACAGTCTTACTCTGAAGAGGTGTAAGCTTTATTCAACATATCTGCTCATCATGACAAAGGTTAGTGCATATTTTTTATAGCTTTCCCAAATTAAATGGAACAGTTTTTTCATGATGCTTACCTCCTTTTTAATTTGATTTATCCTTAATTCAAGTATAATATATAAAGACGCTTGTTTTCACTGATAGTACAAATTTTAACGAAAAAATAGCATGGAGCCAACTTCCTTGATAGTGGTATTTTGAAGGTGGAAGGGCTGTATGAGGAGTGGGCGAAGCCGTTGTTTGAAGACTTAGTAGGCATTTTTCCCCAGGGGGCCTTGACCCAAAGAACTGCTTTATACTCAAAATTGGGATTTACTTTTGTCCATTCAGTAATTCCCTTGCTATTGGCCTTTGTAGTTGTCACTTCTCTTTGTATCGTATTGATTCCCTATGAATATCGTTCAGGCAATTGGTTATGGTGGGTGACGGCTTTATCTTTATTATTTACTTTGCGAGTAGGATATTCTTTTTCAGATTGGATGATGAACGGCGTTTTAAAGCGGTATCCTTTTTGGGAGTGGTCTTATCAAAAGACGAATTTATCGTAACCAATTGATGTGAGGGCGAATGTATGAGCGATATGCTTGAAAAATATGCAATTAAAGCGGATCGACGTTGGCTGTTATGTATTGCGGGCATAGTGTGGTTGGCGGCTGGCTGGCGCGTATGGTCTATTGGTTATTCGGATGCCGATTTCAATAGCAAGTTTTCTGGGGAGCATTGGGGGCTTGCATTAGCTGTATTTTTCTTTTTTTATCTTTTGATTTTTAAACGAATCGCTAAGAAGCACATTCAACGGATTATGTTGAAAGAGCAGAATAAGCAGTGCATTTTTTCTTTTTTTGATTTTAAGAGCTACGGGATCATGGTTATTATGATTGCGGGCGGAGCTTTTTTTAGAAAAGCGCACTTGCTAAAAGCAATTAATTTAGGCGTTTTTTATCAAGGGCTTGGGAGCGCCTTGATAGTAGCAGGCATTACCTTTTTGTTAGCGGCTATCTATTTTGAAAAAACGAAAGAGGTTTATATCGCGACTAGCGGTCCTTTTTTTCGAAAAAGACGTGATAAACATTGTGAATGAGCTAGGGGACATGCTAAACTATAAGTAGTGCATAAAAAGTACATTGGTATATTTTGAGGGACCATTGAAATACATTTCGATGGTAATAACTCGAGAAAGCGAACCTTTGTTTAGCACAATGGAATTTAGGAGGTAACTGCTTTGATTTCTAAGATGTATAAAGACATGTTAAATGCGCGCTCCGTTATTCGTGAATTCGCGGAATATGCGGGTAAGCGCGGGGCTGAGATAGGCTATGAGAATGTGTTTGATTTTAGTCTAGGTAATCCTTCGGTTCCGGCGCCGAAAGAGTTTACGGAAGCGATGATCCGGCTGCTGCAAAATGAACCAGCAAGCAAATTGCATGGCTACAGCCCTACTCTTGGAAATCCCCAGTTTAAAAAGGCGGTTGCCGCGTCTTTGAATAAGCGTTTTGGCATGGAGTATAAGGCGGAGCATATTTTTCCCACCAGCGGCGCTGCTGGCGCGCTGGCTCATGCGGCGCGTTGCGTGAGCGGCGAAGGCGACGAGATTATTACTTTCGCTCCCTTTTTCCCGGAATATATTCCCTACATAAATCATATGGGCTCGAAGCTCCTTGTAGTGCCGGCTAATACGGAAGACTTTCAGATTAATTTTGAAAAATTCGAGGAAGTGCTTTCGGAAAAAACCTCGGCAATCTTGATTAATACCCCGAACAATCCCTCCGGGATTTCTTATTCGGCCGAGACTCTTACCAGATTGGCGTCTATTTTGAAGGCCAAGCAGGAAGAATACGGACATGAAATTTTTATTCTTTCCGATGAACCGTATCGTGAAATTGTTTTTGACGGCAAAGAAGCGCCGTACGTCTCGAAATTCTACGATAATACCTTGTCGTGCTACTCTTTTTCCAAGTCACTTTCTCTGCCTGGGGAACGTATTGGCTATGTGGCGGTCAATCCTGCATGTAAAGACGCGGCATTGATATCTCTGCTTTGTGGCCAAGTATCTAGAGGAACAGGACATAATTGCCCGGCTTCTTTGATTCAAATGGCTGTAGCTGAAGTGATCGACATGACGTCGGATATGGCTGTTTATGAAAAGAACATGAATTTGATTTATGATAAGCTGGTAGAATTGGGCTTCACAGTCGTCCGCCCGGGCGGCACCTTCTATATTTTCCCGAAAGCTTTGGAAGAGGATGCGGCGGCTTTCTGCAAAAAAGCGCTGCAATACGATTTGATTTTGGTTCCTGGAGATAGCTTTGGCTGCCCTGGTTTCTTCCGGATGGCTTATTGCATTGATACGGAGAAAGTAGAACGAGCGTTGGTAGCTTTGGAGAAATTTGTAAAAGCGGAATACCGCTAAAACATAAAAAACCGCTATGCGGTCTTTTGTCTCTTACATGTTTTTCGCGATCACTTTATACATTTTGGTATATGAACAAAGCAGGCTTCAACCGCGTGACGGTTGAAGCCTGCTTTTGTTTAAATATTTTGGTTTACATGTTCTTCAAGCGCTTTAGCCAATTGGTCAGCGCAGGAAGTCTGGTTGCGACAAATATTTCCTTTGAATTTAGAAATGACGTCCTCCACAGGCATACCGTCAATCAAAGTACTGATGGCTTTTAAATTTCCAGGGCAGCCGCCGATGAAATTGACGTCTTTTACAGTTCCGTTTTCGATGTTGAATTGTATTTCTTTCGGACAAACTCCTTGAGGTATATAGCGTTTCATAGGTGCAACAACTCCTGTTTCATTAATCGATAGTGCTGAAAATTAGATGAAGAGATTGACGTTTGCATCTTCGGCTTCATTGAGATAGTAGCCCACCCCGCCGATTTTTACGCCGTCAAGCAATTCTTCTTTATGGATGCCCATTACATCCATAGACATCTGGCAGGCTACGATTTCAATACCGGCTTTTTGAGCGGCCCGCATTAAGTCTTCCAACGAGGCGATGTTTTTATCTTTCATTACTTTGCGCATAAGCTGCGTGCCCATGCCCAGCATGTGCATGTTGGACAGTTTTAAATTGGTACTGCCGCGAGGCATCATCCAGCCGAACATGCGGTCAATGAAGCCTTTGACGACAGGGACGTCTTCCGGTTTGCGCAAAATGTTAAGTCCCCAGAAGGTGAAGAACATAGTCACTTTTTTGCCCATGGCGGCCGCGCCGTTGGCGATGACGAAAGAGGCCAGGGCTTTATCCAGGTCGCCGCTAAAAACAACGATGGTTTTGTTATCCTTGGCAGCTGCTGTTGGTGCAGCTAGGGAGGCGGTCACGCCGCCTTTTTGAACGGTTGCCGTGATAATACCTTTTTCTTTCTTTAAATCCAAGAGCTGGTTTCCGGTACGGTGGCACCAGGCGCGGATATCTTCAGAAAAGCCAGGGTCGGAAGCCGTGATTTCTAAAATTTCTTCTTCGGCCATGTCATCCAAGGTTGTTTTGACTTGCATCAGCGGGCCGGGGCAGGAGAGGCCGCAGGCATTAAGGGAGCGATGGTTTTTTTTTTGTTCCGATTTTACTTCGCGGACGGTTTGCGTTTCCGTATCAATTTCGACGCCGCAAGGGGCTGCGGGTTTATTCGGAAGCTGTACGGCGGCCGTTTTATAACCGCCTGTCATGTTTTTCACGCGGAAGCCGTGCTGGGTTAGAATGCGCGAAGCGATATAACCGCGCAGACCCACTTGACAATAAGCCAGGATCAGCTTGTCCTTGTTTAATTCTCCCAGACGCTGACGCAGGTCGTCAACAGGAATATTCAAAGCGCCGGGAAGATGGCCATTGGCAAATTCCGCTTCGGTGCGCACGTCGAGCAGGATGGATTGGCTGCGATCAAAGGAGGGAAGCTGCTCATACGTGAAGACATCGGTTAGACCAGCGAGAATGTTTTCTGCGGCAAAGCCAATCATATTGACTGGGTCTTTGGCGGAAGAATACGGCGGAGCATACGCTAACTCGAGCTCGGTCAGGTCGGCTACCGTACCTTTGAGGCGCAGCACTGTGGCGATAACGTCGATGCGTTTATCTACGCCGTCTATACCTACGGCTTGGGCGCCCAAGATGCGGCCGGAGTCGTCAAAAAGCAGCTTCATCGTCAACGGCAGAGCGCCTGGATAATAGGAGGCGTGCGAATTGGGGTGTAGATACACGGTGTGATAGCTTTGTCCCAGCCGCTGCAGAGTGCGCTCGTTATTGCCAGTGGAGGCGGCAGTGAGGTTGAATACTTTTAAGATGGAAGTTCCTTGGCTCCCGGAAAAATGGCTGGAGATGCCGGCGATATTGTCCGCTGCGATGCGGCCTTGCTTGTTGGCCGGGCCGGCCAAAGGAATGGCTGTAGGTTTGCCGTTGACAAAATCAATGACTTCGATGGCATCGCCGACGGCGTAAATGTCAGGTTGATTGGTGCGCAGCTGCGTATCGACCATGATGTGTCCGCGTGAGCCTAGTTGAATGCCGCTGTCTTTTAAAAAGGTTGTATCCGGGGTGACGCCAATAGCCAAGATAACCAATTCGGCTTCCAAACGTGCGCCGCTTTGCAGGGATACGGTAATGCCTGCATCTGTGGTTTCAAAGGAGGCAACGCCATCATTCAAATACAGGTGAACGCCATTTTCCTGCAGTTCTTTTTCAGCCAGCATAGACATCTCGCTGTCGAAGGGAGCTAGAATGTGCGGAGCTGCTTCAGCCAGGGTGACTTCCAGGCCTCGTTCGCGTAAGTTTTCCGCCATCTCGATACCGATGAATCCGCCGCCGATCACGATAGCACGGCGGCTGTCTTCGCGGTCAACAAATTCTTTGATTCGATCCGTATCCGGAATGTTGCGTAAGGAGAAAATACGAGGACTGTCGATGCCGGGAAGATTAGGGCGTATTGGTTTGGCGCCGGGAGAAAGAACGAGGGCGTCATAGCTTTCTTCATAGACGCCTTTGTCGCGGCTGGAAACGGTAACCGTCTTTTTGGCTGGGGCAATGGCGGTAACTTCGCTATAAACGCGAACGTCAATGGCAAAGCGAGCTTGCATGGCCGCTGGCGTTTGTACCAAGAGATTGCCGCGTTCCTGGATGGTTTCGCCAATATAGTAGGGCAGGCCGCAATTCGCGAAGGAAATATGTTCATCCCTTTCGAAAAGGATAATTTCCGCTTGTTCGTCTAACCGGCGCAAACGAGCGGCAGCGGACGCGCCACCGGCTACGCCGCCAACAATTAAAACTTTTTTACTCATAACAATAGACCTCCTTGTTGATTATCATAGTAAGCATCGCTCTTGTTGTACGATGTTATTTGGAATCGGGGAATAAAACATGAATGAGCTTTACCACGATAGGGTCGCTGACTTGGTATTGAACTTCCAGGCCCTTGCGAGTGCCTGTGATAATACCGGCGGCGCGCAATTTCTGAAGATGCTGGGAGATCGTAGATTGCGGCGCGCCTAAACATTCTTGCATATGCGAGACGTTGCAGCCGCCTTTTTGAAGCAGGCCGCGGACTATGCATAGGCGCAAGGGGTGGGCCAGCGCTTTTAACAGCTCGGCTAAATCGAGATAAGCTTTTGTATTGGTATCCATTGCTGCGCCTCCTTTCAAATCGTTATATTTGATTATTACGATATAAGGATAACTCTTGTGGAGGTATCTGTCAAGAGACTGTATTTGCTGCTATTTTAGCGAAGCTGAGCCAATACGAAGAAAGAAGTATTTTGTCTAATTTCAAATTAAGAAGAAGCAGGAAATAGAAACGAACTTAAAAGCTGGACGAATGACTGATTTTTCCGATTTTTAAAGTTTGACTTATTTGTCAATTTGATTCATATTGCAAGTAAGAACTAGAAATAGGCTAACTTGCGTTCTCTGAAAAGAAAGGGGGAAGTACAATGAAAGATATGGAATTGGTAGGAACGGTTTCTTGGAAAGCGGTGAATGCCTGTGAAGGCGAGTGGGATGCAGATGAGATGATTTTGCACAGAAACGGACAATTTTATTCTTTCCGTAATGGATCGGATCCTGTACTTCGTCCGGAAATTACGACTATGGAAGAAGCGTTAGCTCTTTGTACGGAGCGGCCCCATGGTGTGGAAGAATGCTGGGATGTTCCGACGAGACACAAAGTTGGCATGTCTTAGGAGAAGAAATAAGATACAAGAGAAGAGTAAGGATCCCCCCGATGCATGCGCCGGGGGGATCCTTACTCTTTATGGAAGTCGATTCTTGCGGTAGTGTTCGAAAATACATGCTAAGGCAAGGAGAAGGGCTAACCCTCCCCAGAGCGCGGTTTGCGTCAATATTTCCAACCTGTGTTGTTCGGCGGCGGCGATTCGCTGCTGCAGTTCTCGCAGTGGCGGAGTGTGCTTGGGAATGGGAGAAAAGAAGTGCTCCATCTCCCTTTGTTCCGCTTTTGTTAAAGACCACTCAATGAAGTCGCGATTGACATCTACGGTGCCTTTTACTCGCTCATATTCACTGCGTAGTCTGGTAACTTGCGCTTGCAAGCGCTGCTGCTCCGATTGCCAATATTCTTCTTCCTGCGGCGTTGGCGGCGGTTGGATTATAGGAGCAGTTAAGGCGCTTTGATAACGTTGGATATCATAGCTGCAGTAGGCATAGGCAAAACCAAGCGCCGCAATATAGAGAATAAGGCAGCAAATGACTTGGAAGCGATATATATTCAAACCTAAACATCTCCTATTATTGAACAAAGTAAGGTTTCGTAATAATTTTAACACTATCCATTTCGGTTACGAAAGGGAATTTTCCTGCCGGAAGCTGTGAGATGGCAGGATTTTTGCGAGACTATGTTCAAATAGTATGTATACGCAGAGCAGTTCTAAGGAGGAGCAGTTATGGAAGAGAAAGTGCAGTGGTTGAAACAGTTGTCGGAGGCGGATGGCGTATCTGGTTTTGAAGGCGAAGTAAAGGAGCTGTTGAAGGAGAAACTGGCTGGATGCAGTGAAATTTCCTATGATAAAACAGGGAGTGTGCTTTTTCGAGCTCACGGCGGCCAAGGCGGCCCCAAGATTATGCTAGCGGCGCATATGGATGAAATTGGTTTTTTAGTGAAGCATATTACGAAGGAAGGTTTTTTGAAATTTACCAATCTGGGAGGTTGGTGGGATCATGTCATGTTAGGCCAGCGAGTTATGGTGCTGACTTCTAAAGGATCTCGCGTTCCTGGCGTGGTCGGCAGTAAGCCGCCGCACATTTTAAGCCCGGAAGAACGAAAAAAGCTTGTAGATCGCAAAGATATGTACATTGACGTGGGTGCTGCCGATGAAAAAGAAGCCAAAGAGATCTTTGGCATTCGACCGGGGGACCCCGTCGTACCGCAGGGAGAATTTGCCGTTATGGCTAATCCTGATTTTTTAATAGGCAAGGCTTGGGATAATCGGGTGGGTTGCGCTATTATGGCGGAAGTGCTTTTGCAACTGAGCAAAGAGAAGCATCCAAATGAAGTTTATGGCGCTGGCACGGTCCAGGAAGAAGTGGGTTTGCGTGGCGCCCAGACGAGCGCCGCGGCGATAAAACCGGATCTTGCGTTTATCATTGATACCTGCGTGGCTGGTGATACGCCGGGGGTAACTCCGGAACAAGCATCGGCTAAGTTGGGGCAGGGCGTGGCGGTTACTTTTTATGACGCCTCCATGATTCCCCATACTCCGTTGCGTAACTGGATAATTGAGATGGCGGAAAAGGAGAAGATTCCCTTTCAGTTGGGCTTTTCCGAAGGAGGCGGCACCGATGCCGGCAAGGTGCATCTCTATGGCGACGGCGTGCCTAGCTTGGTATTGAGCGTACCGACGCGGTATATTCATAGCCATCATGGCATTATTCATCGCAAAGATTATGAATCAGCGGTGCAATTGCTTTGCGCCGCACTGCGCAAGCTGGATCAGAAAGAATACGAGGAGCTGTTACAACAATGAGTAATAACGATAAGCTGGAAGCCTTTGCAGGCAAGACTCCGCAATTGGGGCAGAAGGTGTTTGTGGCGAATGGCGCGCGTGTAATTGGTGATGTAACCTTGGAAGATAATGTTAATATTTGGCATAATGCCGTGTTGCGAGGCGATGTACATCCAATTTTTATTGGCGCTAACACCAACATCCAAGATAACAGTACCGTGCATGTTATGCATGATTATCCGGCCATTATTGGACGAGATGTTACCGTAGGTCATAACGCGATTGTGCATGGCTGCAAAGTGGGGAATAATTGTCTTATCGGTATGGGCGCTATTTTATTGAGTTATTGCGAGATTGGCGATAATTGTATAGTGGCCGCCGGTTCCTTGGTGCCGGAGCGAAAAGTGATCCCCTCTGGTTCGTTGGTAATGGGGTCGCCGGCCAAGGTGGTTCGTTCTCTTACCGAAGAAGATATTGCAGCGTTGCAGGCGTCGGCTCAATCGTATGTAGAATTAGCGGCGAAGTATATGAATAACAAGGAGTGAAGCGCGCATGGAAAAGACACTAGTGCTTTTGAAACCTGATGCGGTGCGGCGCGGACTTTGCGGTGCTATTTTGGGCCGCTTTGAGCAGAAGGGATTGCAAGTATCAGCCCTGCGTATGCTGAACTTTAACGAGGCTTTAGTACGGGAGCACTATCAGGAACATGTGGAAAAAGCGTTCTTTCCAGAGCTTGCCGCGTATATCCTGTCAGGCCCGGTAGTGGCTATTGTTTTGACGGGGCCGCGGGCTGTAGAGCAAGTGCGGCGCCTTGTGGGCTCTACTGATCCCTTGCAGGCGGGAGCTGGGACGATTCGCGGCGATTATGCGTTAAATGTAACGGAAAATGTGGTGCATGCTTCAGATAGTCCCGCTAGTGCTAGTGTAGAGATTGCGCGTTTTTTTCCAGAGTATAAAAAAGAGGGGGCATAAGTAAGATGAGCGTATATACGAAAACTGGTGACAAAGGTACGACAGCTCTTTTGAGCGGCGAGCGAGTGGATAAGGATTGCTTGCGCGTGGAGGCCTATGGCTCGGTTGATGAAATCAGTTCGGCGTTAGGATTGGCACGGGCTCAGGCAATATCGGCGGAAGTAAAGGAAACTACGCTGTCGGTACAGAAGCTGTTAATGTTGGTGATGGCCGAAATGGCCAGCGTTGATGGCGCTGTATACGTAAAACCGGAAGAGATCAGCAAATTGGAAGCGGCTATTGATCGGTTTCAAGCGCAACTGCCTCCGTTGAGTTCTTTTATTATTCCTGGCGATACCGTAGCAGCTGCAGCCCTAGATTTGGCGCGAACCGTTACGCGACGAGCGGAACGTCAGTTTGTGCGTTTACGGCGAAGCGAAACTGTATCGGAAACGCTTGGTATTGTATTGAACCGGATTTCTGATTTGTGCTTTGTTATGGCTCGATTTGAAGCGGAAGTTGCAGGAAAATAGCGGTTGTTTGTTAATTATTGAAGGTTCTGTTTGCAGAAAATATTTCTGCAAACAGAACCTTTTATTTTCCATAAAATCAGAAAGGGATAGCAGGAATATTTGGATTTGGCAGAGAATTTAAAAAACATTCTCAGTGAGTATAGTAGTTGGAATAATGTAAGGTAATTGGCTCGTATCATGAAATCCTTTGTTTCACAATGTCTTTTACGATAAAGCAAAAAAACAAGGGGGTATTTATGTGAAAGAGTATCAAAGCGACAAGCTCAGGAGTGTTAGCCTCATCTCACATGGCGGCGCAGGCAAGACGTCACTGGCGGAAGCAATTTTGTTTACCGCTGGAGCGGTAACTCGCCTGGGCCGCGTAGATGAGGGGAATTCCACTACCGATTATGAACCTGAGGAAATTAAGCGCAAAGTTACGATTAGTACTGCTTTGGCGCCTTGTGAATGGCAGGGCGGAAAAATTACCTTTCTGGATACTCCTGGTTATGCAGATTTTGTTGCCGATGTGAAAGGCTCTCTCCGCGCGGTGGATGCAGCGGTAGTTGTTCTTTGTGCGGCATCCGGCGTGGAAGTGGATACGGAAAAAGTTTGGCGTTTTGCTGGCAGTGAGGGATTACCAAGATTATTGTTTGTCAATAAAATGGACCGCGAAAATGCGGATTTTGCAGGAGCTATTGCGGAGATTAAAGAAAAACTTAGCCAACGGGCCATCCCTTTATTTTGGCCTATAGGCGCTGAAGATGAATTTTCCGGCATCATCGATGTATTGAGCGGCAAAGCTTATTTGCTTGTAGAAGGCAAATTGACGGAAGGGCCAGTTCCCGTAGAATTGGCAAGCGTTCTTGACGACGTGCGGCAAGGAACGCTGGAAACGATAGCCGAGACCGATGACGCCTTACTAAATAAATACCTGGAAGGAAATGAATTGACGACCGAGGAATTATATGGCGCGTTACAATGCGGTATTGCCAAAGCCGAATTATTTCCGGTTTTTTGCGGTTCCGCATATCGCAATATCGGGGTACAGCAGCTTTTGGATGGCATTAACGCGTATGTTCCAGATGGGGCGCAGCGCAGTGTTCTAGGAACTGATCCGCGCACAGAGGAACCGGTAGAACGTGTTGCGGCCGACCCATTTTCGGCCTTGGTTTTTAAAACGACAGCCGATCCGTTTGTAGGACGATTAAGTTTCTTGCGTGTATTTTCCGGTTCTTTGAAACCGGACAGCACTTTGTATAATGCAAGCAAAGAAAAGAGTGAACGCATTGGTAATATTTTCACCATGCGAGGTAAACAGCAAGAGCAGCTGACCACGGCGCATGCCGGTGATATTGTAGTGGTTGCAAAAATGCAGGAAACAGCTACAGGAGATAGTCTGTGCAGCAAAGAAGAACCCATTTTATTCGAGCCCATCGAGTATCCCAAGGCAATGTATACGGTGGCAATTGCGGCTAAGAACAAAGGAGATGAAGATAAACTGGGTGGCGCGTTAGCGAGGATGCGCGACGAGGATCCTACGTTACGCACATCCAAAACCGGCGAAGGCGGTCAATTGCTGCTTAGCGGTATTGGCGAATTGCATTTGGATATTATGGCTGAGCGGATGAAACGGAAATTTGGCGTAGAGGTTGTGGTGAAAACACCGAAAGTTCCTTATCGGGAGACCATTCGCAGCACTGTGAAAGTGGAAGGAAAACATAAAAAGCAAAGTGGCGGTCATGGGCAATATGGTCATGTGTGGCTGCAATTAGATCCCTTGCCGCCGGGACAAAAATTTGAATTTGTTGATTCTATTTTCGGCGGTGCTGTGCCAAGACAATACATTCCGGCGGTAGAAAAAGGCGTGCGCGATGCCATGCAGGGCGGCGTATTAGCTGGTTTTCCGCTGGTAGACGTGAAGGTTACTTTGTATGACGGATCTTACCATACGGTGGATTCTTCAGAAATGGCATTCAAGGTAGCTAGCGGCATGGCTTTGAAAAAAGGCGTACTCCAAGCCAAGCCGGTTTTACTGGAACCCATTTGCAATATAGAAGTGAAGGTGCCGGAAAGCTGCATGGGCGATGTGATCGGTGATTTGAATAGCAAACGCGGGCGCGTACTGGGTATGGAGCCAATCGGGCAAGGAAAAAGCCTAGTTAAGGCGCAGGCGCCGCAAGCGGAACTTTTCCGTTATGCTATTGATTTGCGATCTATGACCCAGGGGCGTGGTTCTTTTGATATGGAGTTCTCGCATTATGAAGAGGTTCCCAATAAGCTGGCGGAAACGCTGATTGCTTCCACGAAAAAGGAAGAACCAGTTACCTAAGCCAAAGCAAGACAAGCCCGAAGCGTATTAATACGCTTCGGGCTTGTCTTGCTTTACTCGCTCGCGTTCCGTAGTTAAGATGGTAAATCGCAAAAGATATGCAAATTCTGCTGCCGCAAAGAGTACGCCGGTACGGCTGCAGACGGCAGAGGACGTTGGGGCCAGTTTCGCAGCAGTTGGTGTTTGGCGGAACCTGTAGCCAAAAGAAAGATATAGCTGCTGCGGTTTAAAAAAGGCAAGGTCAAGGTTAAACGTCGTGTGGCGTCAATGGGGGATGGCGCATCGACACACCAGCGTTGCGTGCGTAGTGAGCGGCTGTAGGGAAATAAAGACGCAGTGTGACCGTCAGCGCCCATGCCGAGAAGTAAAATATCCGGCCCCTTGCTAGCTAGGCGGTTTAAAAAGCAACGAAGATATGTTTCATGCCGCTTGGCGCGGTTAGCGGCGGATCCTGTGGCGGGATAGTAATGAATGTTCTGGGGGGAGATCCCAAGGGGAGCAAGAAAAACGCGCGCGGCTGAACCGGCGTTGCTGCGAGGATCTTGGGACGGCACCATTCTTTCATCACCCCAGAAAAAATGAATTTGTTCCCATTCTTCGGGTGAAAGCTGTGAAGACGCCAGCCATTGCTGATAAAGAGATAACGGCGTAGAACCGCCCGATAAGAATAAGGTGAGAGGGCGGTTTTCTTTTTGCAATAAGTGACGAATTGTTGTTTCCAATTGCAGAACCGCTTCTTGAAATAATAGCGATGCCTCTGGAATGCAGTGCCACCTCATGAAGAACCTCCTGGAATATTCCTCCAGCCAGCATGACCGGAAGGAAACAAGGAAGACGCCGGCATAGGTCCTTGGCTTCCGCAGGGATACTCATGCAGGGGGGAGTGGTGCGGCTTTTCTCGCCAGCAATCAAGAACTGGCTGGAAAACGGACCAAGCTGCTTCGATGTCATCATTGCGTACGAACAAGGTCTGATCACCGCAGATGGCGTCGAGCAAAAGGCGTTCGTAAGCATCCATACTGTCTTGTTGATGGTCGAGCTCATGATAGCGTACATGGAGCTTTAACTGGCTCATGCAAAGCTTGGGTCCAGGGCGTTTCGCCTGAAGGTTCACATGAATGCCTTCTTCTGGTTGTATGGTGAAGACCAAGGTGTTTTGCGTCAAATCTTGAGGCGTAAGGGGGGAGAAAATGCTGTGCGGGACTTCTTTAAAGGTAATAGCTATTTCTGTGCAGCGAGCGGCTAGACGCTTTCCTGAACGCAAATAAAAGGGGACGCCGGCCCAACGCCAATTATCAACGTACAATTTAAGAGCGACAAACGTTTCGGTTGAAGAATTTGCAGCGACCCCTGCTTCCTCTTTATAACCGAGAGCTTTCTCGGAAACTGTATATTGGCCGCGAACGACAGATGTGGCAATGTCTTCTTCTGTTAAAGAACGGATGGCGCGCAGAACCTTAACTTTTTCGTCTCGATAGCGATCCGCGTTGAAGATAGCTGGCGGTTCCATTGCGACCATCGCTAAAAGCTGCAGCATGTGATTTTGAAACATGTCACGCAAGGCGCCGGCTTGCTCATAATAACCGGCTCTTTTTTCTACGCCCAGATCTTCAGAAACAGTGATTTGAACGTGCTCAATATATTGCTGATTCCAGAGAGGCGCGAAAAATAGGTTGGCAAAACGGGTCACTAAAATGTTTTGTACGGTTTCTTTACCTAAATAGTGGTCGATGCGGTAAATTTGATCTTCGGTCCAATGTTGATATAGGATGTGGTTGAGCGCTAGCGCTGTAGACAGGGAAGTTCCAAAAGGCTTTTCTACAATTAGGCGCGACCAACGCAGCGGTAAAGAAGAGGTGTGCTGTGCTGCAAGACCGCAGTTGCCTAAACCGGACACAATATCTTCTGTTAGGTTTGGGGGCGTTGCCAGATAGAAAAGATGATTTCCTTTTAGCTGATGATATTCATCCAGATGTTTCAACTTGTCCTTCAATTCTTCATAAAATACAGGGCTGTTATAGTCGCCAGCCAGATAATCAATATGATTGAAGAAGGCAGTGAACTCAGCGGCATTTATTGAGTCCGTAGGAAATTCTTTTTGCAGGCTTAGGCGGAACTCTTCCGGCGTATAGGCGCTGCGAGCGCAGCCGAGAATATAGAAGCGGGCCGGAAGACGTCGACGCTGGTAGAGACGCCATAAAGAGGGAAGAAGCTTCCGGCGCGTCAAATCGCCGGAAGCTCCGAAAATAACTAAGCCGCAGGGTTCCGGCTGCAGTTCTCCACAAGACTTGGTGAATGGTTCGCAAAGAAAAATAGCAGGAGATGCAGACATATTAATTACCCCTATCTCATTCTTTTATTTCTTTTTTACCATATGTAAAACCGACGATTTGATCGGAAAAAATGCTGAAGTCTTGAAGTTGGATACTATAAGAAGGGTTGGCGTAGGGGATGATTTTGGCATTTTTTAAAATAATGCTGCTGGAATTATTGATAATAATACCGTCTTTTTGCGGCGCATTGGCTAAAAGGGTGTTTCGCAGTTCATTGCAGTCGCTAAAAAAATTGTTATTATCAAGGACAATTTCGCCTTCGATAGTGCCGAAATTTGTTAAAAGCATAATGTTTGTATCTTCGAGTTCGCCTGAGGTATCCTCTTCCTTTAGCGTGTTTAAGGACATAGCGGCACAATTAATGGTGACGGCTTTTACGTCAATGCGATTGGCGATAAAGCTCGGGGCCTTGGTTTTTTCATTTTCCAAAAGAAACGCCTCCTTTACTATATAGCTAAATTTTAATTCGACATTAGATTGAAAAATACCTGTAGCGCAATAATCTGAAGTGCTTTATTCTAGACTATTGACAAAGAGGCTTGGGTAACATATAATACATAACGTGATGTCGGGGCGTGGCGCAGTTTGGTAGCGCGCTTGGTTCGGGACTAAGAGGCCGCAGGTTCGAATCCTGTCGCCCCGACCATTAAAATTCAACGTAATCAAGAGTCTTGCTAATTGGCAAGACTCTTTTTGCTTTTAATCACTGTTGCTTTTCTGGTGCTTTTTCTAACTTTTAACTTCTTTCATAAGCATAGATATTAATAAACATTATAGCAAACAAAGTGTTCGCCAGTTTCTTTGTTTGCATGTACTTTGGTTTTGATTTTGCATTGGCCTTTTTTTTGAAAGAGTTCTTCGGCTCTAGCCAAGGCTTCTTCTAATGTCGAAACTCCAATTTCACACATATACGACACCTCCCAATCTTTTTATAGCATAGCACAAATGATAATTATTATCAACTAAATAATTAATAAGAGCATCTGAAACAGAGTGCATTGGGTCTTTGGTAATAGGCGTTAGCAATACATTAGGTTGTTTGCAACAGCAGTTTCAAGTTATAGAAAGATTTAAGAGAACCCCTAGGAGATAGGGGAGCGATGGTGGCATCCGGTTTTTGTGCTTTTTAAAAAACAGGACTTGACAAATTTGCCTGATTGTAAAAATATAAATCCGGGACTCAGAGAAAGGACTTTTGGAGAAAGGGATCTTGGGGTGGACGTTGAATCTAATATGAGCCTACTAAGGCGAGATTTTTACATAAAGGAGTTCGACGTAAAATAGATGAAGTATTGTAACAAAATAACATGGTTATGCTTTGGTTTCCTTTTGTTTTCTCTCTTCTTTTTTTCTAATGCGGAAGCGGCTTCCTTGCGTCAAGGAGATCGCGGCGAGCAGGTACAGTGGATTCAAGAAAGGCTGGAAGACTTGGGGTATGAGGTAGGGGAAGCGGACGGAGTTTTCGGTGAGGAGACCCGCCAAGCGGTGATTCAATTTCAGCTAAGTAGAGGCCTTGATGCGGACGGAGTTGTAGGAGCTGGTACTTTATACGCGTTACAGCAACGGCAGGCTGCAGTTGAAGTAAGTCGCGGCTTTGGACGTAGAGGCGCGCAAATTGTACAAATGGCTCAACAATACATGGGTACTCCCTATGTATGGGGAGGAAGCAGTCCAGGCGGTTTTGATTGTTCTGGTTTTATCTATTACATATATGGCCAGTTCGGTATTTCCTTACCGCGTATGAGCGATGGACAGTTTGAAGTGGGTCGGGCGATTTCAGGAGATAATCTTTTGCCTGGAGATTTGGTTTTCTTTACTACTTATGAACCGGGCGCTTCTCATGTGGGAATTTATCTTGGCGGAGGCCGTTTTATCCATGCCAGTTCAGCGGCAGGCGAAGTGACGATTACGCCCTTAGGCAAATCGTACTATCAAGAACGTTATTTAGGAGCTCGGCGAGTTTGGTAAAAAACAGAAAAAGAGCTATGGAAGGCTTGCTTGCAAGTTTTCCATAGCTCTTTTCTTTAATACACCAGAATTTATAAAACGAACCGCGAAATACACGAAAGACGCGAAAAGGGTTTTTTTAAGCCCTTTACTGGACTTTTAGCTCGATTGAAGCTTCAAAGGTCCGTTCCCAGGGCGTTTTAGCAGTGGCGTCATATCTGCGCAACGGTAATGTAGCGCCTGAGGAGGAGGGAAAGTCGTAACGACCCAGATGCACAACGCTGCTTTGCAAATGGCGTTGCAGGCGAAAATTGGCTTCCGCGTAGTTTTGCTTTAGGGAATAAGGATCTTGACGTTTGGCGAGTAGCCAGCGATTTAAGCGGCTTTGAATGGTTTTTTGATAATACCAGTCATCGAGGAAACGTTCGCCCAGAAAAGAAGCTTTTTTTGTCGTAGAGGCTTGGCCCTGCAATACGGCCAGGGCGTGCGTCACAATCGTTCCTAAAGAGTTGCTAGTAGTATTCCAACCGGCATAAGCGGTTAATTGGTTTACGGGAACATCCAGCAGTACCAGCCAAGGATAGATTGTATTTAGCGAGGAAAAATCTTCACTAAGGTCGACTAGCGCGACAGACTTGCCTTCTTGCAGTAGCTTGGCTATTTCCCTGGCTGGTGTTAGTTGTTTCCAAGGAGAGTCGCCTTTGCGTCCGGCATGAATATAGAGAATGAAATCCGCTTGGCCCTCCGTAGCGGGGAGGACGCCGCTAAGAACCAGTTTTTCTTTAGCGGTTGAGGCAATCGAATGAGGCATATACGGCATGATCATGCCTGGTACGTCTGGACGAGAATAACGGATTTCTGCCGTGGCGGCTTGCGGACGCTGCTGGGAAATGATTTTGCCCAAAAGAGAGAGAGCCACTTCGTCGGTGCCGCGTGTAACTTCGACGGAATGAGTTTTCTTCTGTGCGGCGTACTGCGCTAATTGTTCTTTTTCTTGGTTGGGAAGACCAAAAGGGAAGCCGTCATCTTGGCCCAAAATTAGCATTTGTAAGGTTCCGGAAGCGGCCAAATCAATGAGCGAGCGATTGAAGGCTAAATTCTGTTCGTAGAGAGCGGCGTATTCTGATTTTAATTCCTCTGGCAGTCTCTTTTCCATAGCCAGAAGCGTCTGTACGTCGTCGGGATTGTCAAACCAGCCGACTTCATCAGCCCAAACGGAATATTTTTTCAGGTGATATTGGTAGATCTGAAACGGACTGTCATCAGCTAATAGCAGTCTGGGAATGATGCTGAAGGCGTATAGCGGTATGTCTGGATATTCTTTGTGCCATTGCGTCAGCCAGTGAAGCAGTTGCTGTTCTTGCTCTTTTTTGCCGATGCGCTGCCGGGAGGCCAGAAGGCTGCCATGAACCAGCATATCGGTAGAAAGAATAACCGCATCCGGCTTTTCTTCCTTCAATATAGCGGCTACCCAGGCTGCCAATTTCCCCGGGTCTGCCGGACGACGATAATGATCAAGCAGCTCCATGGGAGGCAAGATGACTTGCATGCCTGCTAGTTGCGCTAATTCGACAACAAAATCCGTACAAGGAGGCCGGCTGTCGAGGGGGAGCAGCAGAATGCGAAGGGATGATTTGTTGGCCGGAGCGGGATGGGATATCGGCGGCGGAGTTATTCCTGTTGCAGGAATAACTAAGAGAAAAACAAGCAAGGCGACGGTAAAAGGAAGCCAACGAAAAACCTGTCTATTCATGGATGACAATGACTCCTGTTCTTTTTGGAAATAGATAATTGTGTACAAAGAAAACCCGGGAGATGGCTCCCGGGTGATTCAGACGATAGGAAGAAGATGTACTTATTCCTGCTTGTCGCGCAGGCTGCGGTGCAGTTCGGCATGACCTTGGCGGACAACTTCCAGCGCTTTTTCCAGATTTCCCGAAAGATGACGAAATACTTCGTCCGCATAGGTAGTGGAATCCTGCTGGAGTTGACGGGCTTGTTCCTGGGATTGGCGAGTAAGGTCCCGAGCTTGTTCTTGCGCTTGTTGCATAATTTGCTGTGCTTGTTCTTGGGCTTGCTTGGCAATGACGTTATCGTCCGTCATTTTGGCGCCATAGACTTTAGCCTGTTCGACTACCCGCTGCGCCTCGCGCTGCGCGTTCTCTACAATTTGGGTTCGCTCGGCTAATACTTTGCGCGCTTCCATTACTTCTTGGGGGATAAGTTCCCGCAAATAATCCAAAAGACGTACTAATTCATCTTCTTCAACAATGCGCTTGTTAGTAAAAGGAACATGGGATGATTCCATTAGCAATGTTTCCAATTCATCAAAGATTTCTTCAATCGTCATAAAAGATGCCTCCTTACGATGTTTTCCGGGCAGCCAGTTCCCGGCAACGTTGGGTGATTTCGTCGTATAGCATAGGGGGGACTAGTTTGGAAATATCTCCGCCAAATTGAGCTAATTCCTTGATGCCGCTAGAACTGACAAAGGAATATTCACTAGATGTCATCATAAAAACAGTTTCAATTTCAGGACGAACACACTTGATGAGAAGTGCGCGCTGAAACTCATATTCGAAATCACTGAGAGCGCGCAACCCGCGTACAATGATGCGGCTGTCTTTTTGTAAAACAAAATCGGTGAGCAAGCCGGAGAAAGAGTCGACTTCGACGTTGGGAATATGTTGAGTAGCTTCTTTTAATAGACGAACCCGTTCGTCCATGTTGAATAACGGATTTTTCCCGGGATTGCGAAATACAGCGATAATCAAGCGGTCGTACATACTGCTGGCGCGTTCGAAAATATCAACATGTCCGTTGGTAACCGGATCGAAACTGCCCGGACAAACTGCAATCTTCACGAAAGGTCCTCCTTATGTGCTGGCATTTTAAAAAAGCTAATCATGGTTTCGCCATATTGTTCTTGACGGCGCAATTCCAAACGGTCTAAATTTTCAGGGAGCGATTCATGCCTTGAATGTTCGAGGATTAAAAGTCCGTTTGGTAATAATGCTGGGTTTTCATCAATAAAATGAAGAATTTGTAGCGGATGTCCTTGGTTATAGGGAGGGTCGCAAAAAATAATATCGAAAGCGAGTTGCTCTCTTTTGCAACGCGCTAAAGCTTCTAAAGCTTGTATGCGCCAGACATCACAACGATTAAATAAATTGGTGTAAGTGGCATTTTCTCGAATCAAGCGACTGCATTCTTGCGCTTGGTCTACGAAAATAGCATGGACTGCGCCGCGACTGAGAGCTTCCAGTCCCAAATTACCGGTTCCGGCAAATAAGTCTAGAATGCGTGCGCCGGAAAGGAACTCTTGGATAATGGAAAATAAGGATTCTTTAACCCGGTCTGTAGTAGGACGGGTTTTTAAGCCTGACGGCGCTTTGAGGCGCTTTCCTTTGGCTGAACCTGTAATGATACGCATGAATGAAAAACCTCATGTCCATAATGATAAAAAGCTAGGCCGTATTATGTGGAATACAGGCCACTGCTTATTGTATCACACCTTTGCGTGCATCGGCCAGAGAAGGAAGTAAGAAAAGCTCTACGACATAGGTCCATTCTTCAGGCGTACGTACAACTCCTATGCCAATAAAAGTAAAATCGGAATCTAAAATATTACGACGGTGTCCGGGGCTTTGCATTAAGAAAGAATGAGCTATTTTCATGGATTCTTCTTCTGGATCGCGCCATCCTTTAAAAAGATTTTCTGCGGCTGCGCGGTAGGCGATGTTCTTTTTGTGAAGACGGTCAAAAGGAGAATTTCCTTCCGGGTCGTAATGAGAAAAAAAGTTTCTTGTGGCCATGTCTTGCGCATATTGACGAGCTAAACAGGAAAGCCGCGCGTCCAAACGCAACGGCTGCCGGCCGGCTTTGGTTCGCTCTTGATTGACTAAAGCGGCCAATTCTTGCTCCTGAGTCGTCGGCGGCTCAAGGGAAGCGCCGGTAGCGCAGGGGGCTTCAGTCGCATAGACGGAAGAAGAATATGCCAATAAGAGAGTTAAAAGCAATACAGGAATAATACGCATGATAGACGCTCCTTTCGTGTCAAAAAACAAAAAAAGAATATGTATTGGACACGGAAGTATGCACAAAGAGGAGAATATTCCTCAAATCATTGCATAATAATACTCTTAATGATATTCCTCATTTTTCTTAAGAATCCTGTAAGAATAACGATGAAATTTTATGCATAAAAAGTGGCAAATAACGAATAAATATGCTATTATTTAAATATCGATGCTTTTTGTGTACAATGCACATTAAAAGATAAGGCTTTGAGGGAGAAAGCTCTACAGTAGCGCCTTGACAAGGGTGAGGAAGATTTGTTACACTATCTTCAATGTAAATGTGTATCCATTCCGTCATCCTTTAAGAAGATCCAGCGAGGTCGGCAAGGAGAACTAACGGAAGGACAAGAGGGACGGCCAGCCGTTCCTGGCTCTTTCTGCGCATGTTTAGCTCCTTGTCGTTAACGGCAGGGAGCTTTTGTTTTTTCGGTTGACAGAATGGGGAAGGAGAATGCTGCTTATGAAAGGTCAGGTTTCACTCCGAGGAAAAGACATCCTGGGCTTGCGTACCTTCTCGACCGAGGAGATCCGCCGAGTTTTGGATACGGCAAAGGAAATGAAGGCGATTGTAGGGAGGGATATTAAAAAGGTTCCAACATTGCGAGGTAAATCGGTAGTTAACCTTTTTTTTGAGCCCAGCACACGTACGCGGACTTCCTTTGAATTGGCAGGGAAATACTTAGGCGCCGACGTTGTGAATATTACTACCAGCTCCAGCAGCGTTGTTAAAGGGGAAAGCTTGCGGGATACTTTGCTAACCGTGGAAGCTATGGGCGTAGACGTCATTGTTATGCGTCATGCAGCGGAAGGGGCGGCGGTGTACGCTTCGAAAATTGCCAAACCGGTGATTATTAATGCCGGCGATGGAGCCCATGAGCATCCTAGCCAAGGTTTGTTGGACATGTTTACCATTGAGGAACGCAAAGGCAGCTTGGCAGGTTTGAAAGTGGCCATCATTGGCGACATTCTGCATAGCCGCGTGGCTCGCTCTGATATTTGGGGCCTAACAAAAATGGGCGCAACCGTCCATGTGGCTGGCCCGAAAACCTTAATCCCCCCAGGAATCGAAGAGATGGGGGCTGTAGTTCACGAACGCATTGAAGACGCTTTGGATGAGGCCGATGTCGTCAACGTGCTGCGCATACAATTGGAGCGCCAGAAAAAAGGATTATTCCCTTCTCCGCGGGAGTATGCTCGTATTTTCGGCATCAACCGGGCTCGCCTGTCTTTGGCTAAGGAGGACGCAGTTCTTCTTCATCCGGGGCCGATGAACCGGGGCTTGGAAATTTCGCCGGAAGTGGCGTATGATGCGCAGTCCGCTATTCAGGAACAGGTTAAGAATGGTTTGGCTGTACGGATGGCTCTGCTCTTTTTGGTACTGACGGGAGGGAAGCATGTTGAAGACAATCATTAAAAACGGACATGTTATTTGCCCCAGCCAAGGCTTGGACGGGGTTATGGATATTCTTGTAGAAGACAGCCGCATTGCGGCTATCGGTAAAAATTTGGCAGCGCCGGCAGGTGCACAAATTATAGATGCCCAGGGAAAAACGGTAGCGCCTGGTTTTGTCGATCTTCACGCCCACTTACGTGAACCGGGGCAGGAAGCAAAAGAAGACTTTGAAACCGGCAGCCGCGCCGCTGCAGCTGGCGGCTTTACCAGTGTGGCTTGCATGCCGAATACCCGCCCGCCTGTTGATAGCAGTATTGCTGTGAACGGCTTGAAAGAGCGGGCTCGCCAAGTGGCGATTGTCAATATGCTGATCGTCGGCGCTGTCAGTAAAGGGCAGGACGGCAAGGAATTGGCGGAAATCGGCGACATGTTGCTCAATGGCGCAGTAGCCTTATCCGATGACGGACATTTTGTCCATAATGCCAAGGTTATGCAGAATGCTCTTGATTACACGGCGATGTATCATAAGCCGATTATGAGCCATGCGGAAGAGCAAGCCTTAGTAGAGGATGGCTATATGCACGAAGGAAAAGTCTCCACCATGCTGGGCATGCACGGACGTCCCTCGGTGGCGGAGGATATTGCGGTAGCTCGTGATGTGCTGCTGGCGGAATATACTGACGGCCATGTGCACATTTCTCATGTCAGCACGAAAGGCGCGGTGGAAATCATTCGCCAAGCGAAAGCCAAAGGCGTCAAGGTGACGGCGGAAGTGACGCCGCATCATTTGGCGCTGACCGACGAAGCGGTTATGGGTTTTGACTCGGCTACCAAGGTTAACCCGCCGCTGCGCTCCATGGATCATGTTGCCGTGTTGCGGCAGGCGCTGCAAGAAGGGGTTATCGACGCTATTGCGACCGATCATTCACCCCATGCGTTTGAAGAAAAAGATCGAGAATTTAAATATGCTCCCAGCGGTTTTACCGGTTTTGAGACGGCGCTTGGCGTTGTGCTAACTACGTTGTATCACGAAGGAAATATGAAGCTGCCTGAGATTATCGCAGCCATGACTTCGCGTCCGGCTCAGGTGCTGGGCCTTGATTGCGGCACGCTGCGAGTAGGTTGTGCGGCGGACATTGTGATCTTTGATCCGGAGGCCGAATGGACGGTTGACAGCCGTCGGTTCTACAGCCGGGGTAAACATACTCCCTTTGAAGGGAAACTCTTGAAAGGCCGTGTGACGGAAACCCTGGTAGACGGAAATTTGGTGTATCAAGACGGAGAGGTGCTTGTATGAAAGGAAAACTCATTTTAAGCGATGGAACTGTATTTCACGGGCAACTGCTGGCGGCAGGCGCAACGGTAGGGGAAGTCGTTTTTAATACCGGCATGACTGGTTATCAGGAGGTTTTGACGGATCCGTCCTATTGCGGTCAGATTGTTACGATGACCTATCCGCTGATTGGCAATTACGGCGTGGCTGAAGCCTTTGCCCAGTCGCGGCAGCCCTTTGTTAAAGGCTTCATTATTGGCGAATTGTGTCAGACTCCAAGCAATTGGGAGATGGAGGGCAGCTTCGGTTCGTATTTGCAGCGTTTCAACATTCCCTGCTTGTATGGTGTGGATACACGGGCTATTACGAAGAAAATACGTAACCATGGTACGATGAAAGGGATTATTGTAGCCGAAGAAGCGGCGCAGTCCGATATAGATGCATTGCTGGCGAGCGAGCTCAGCTGCTGCCAGGTCATGGACGTAACCACCAAGGAAACTTATCATATGAGCAATCCGGGGGGGCCGAAAGTGGCGGTGCTGGACTTCGGCATTAAACAAAACATTCTTAACTCCTTGCATCAGCGCGGCTGCGATATTACGGTTTATCCGGCGACGGCGAGCGCTGAAGAAGTGCTGGCAAGCAACCCGGATGGCGTCTTTTTATCGAACGGACCTGGAGACCCAAAAGATTTGCAGGATATCATTCAGATGGTCCGGCAGTTGTTGGGCAAAAAACCGCTCTTTGGCATCTGCCTGGGTCACCAGATTCTGGCGCTGGCCTTAGGGGCGGATACGTATAAGCTGAAATTTGGCCATCGCGGCTCGAATCAGCCTGTTAAAAACCTGCTGACAGGCAAGGTGCACATTACGTCGCAGAACCATGGCTATTCCGTAAAGGAAGAGTCCTTAAAAGGTCTGGACGTTACCATTAGCCACCGGGCTGTCAATGACGATACGGTCGAGGGTATTCGTCATAACACGCTGCCGCTCTTTTCCGTGCAGTACCATCCGGAAGCTGCGCCGGGACCGGATGACAACACCTACTTATTCGAAGAATTTATGCAGTTGATGAGGAGGGCGTAACCATGCCGAAAAAGGAATATCTCAAGAGGGTCATGGTCATTGGCTCGGGCCCTATTGTTATCGGTCAGGCTGCCGAATTTGACTATGCCGGAACCCAGGCTTGCCGGGCGTTAAAAGAGGAAGGTCTGGAAGTGGTGCTGGTTAACTCCAATCCGGCGACGATTATGACGGATGCCAATGTAGCGGACCGCGTATATATCGAACCGTTGACAGCCGAGTTTTTGGCGGAAGTCATTGAAAAAGAACGTCCAGACGGTCTTTTGCCTACTCTTGGCGGTCAAGTTGGTCTGAATTTGGCGGTTAAACTGGCGGAATCCGGGGTGCTGGAAAAATTCAACGTAGAATTGCTGGGGACATCCTTAAAAGCCATTAAAAAGGCGGAGGACCGGGAACTATTTAAGGAAACCATGCAGTTTCTTAACCAGCCGATTCCAGAGAGTACCATTGTAGAAGACTTGGAGGCGGCTCGAGAATTTGCCGCTGAAATTGGCTATCCGTTGATTGTACGTCCCGCGTATACTCTGGGCGGCACCGGTGGCGGCATTGTGCACAATGATGACGAGTTGGATGAAACGGTCGTTAAAGGTCTTAAATATAGCCTGATTGGCCAGGTACTTATTGAACGCAGCGTGGCCGGTTGGAAGGAAATCGAATACGAAGTTATGCGGGATGCCAATGACAACTGCATCACCGTGTGTAATATGGAAAATATTGATCCTGTTGGCGTGCATACTGGCGATAGCATTGTTGTAGCGCCGTCGCAAACGCTGACAGACGCCGAATACCAGATGCTGCGTACGGCTTCCTTGGATATTATTCGCGAGCTGGGTATTGAGGGCGGTTGTAACGCTCAGTACGCCTTAGACCCGAAGAGCCGCCGTTACTATGTGATCGAGGTAAACCCCCGCGTCAGCCGCTCCAGCGCCTTGGCCTCCAAGGCAACCGGTTATCCGATTGCCAAGGTAGCCAGTAAAATTGCTATTGGCTACACGCTGGACGAAATTACCAATGCGGTTACCGGTAAAACCAAAGCTTGTTTTGAACCTTCCTTAGATTATGTGGTAGTTAAGTTTCCGCGCTGGCCTTTCGACAAATTTGTTTTGGCTGATCGGACGCTGGGGACACAGATGAAAGCGACCGGGGAGGTCATGTCCATTGACCGGACTTTAGAAGGCGCTCTTTTAAAGGCTGTTCGCTCTCTGGAAATCGGGTTGAATCATTTGGAACTGCCGGACTTGGCGAAACTGGATGATGCGGTATTGCGCAAGAAGCTGCATGCCATTGACGACGAGCGGCTCTTTGTGATTGCCGAGGCCCTACGCCGCGGCGTAACAGTGGATGAAATTCACGATATTACCAAGATTGATATTTTCTTCTTGGAAAAAATGCGCAATATTGTTTCCATGGAAGCTCGGCTGCGTACGGACGGCTTAACGGAAGCTAATTTGCTGCAGGCCAAAAAATGGGGCTTTACGGATCGCACCATTGGTCGCTTGACCGGGAAAGAAGAATTTGCGATCCGAGAAGAACGCAAAACCTTGGGGATTCTGCCTACGCATAAAATGGTAGACACTTGCGCCGCTGAGTTTGAAGCGGCCACGCCTTACTACTATTCAGCGTACGCTCAAGAGGACGAAGTGGTGCCGAGCGATCGCCGCAAGGTGATGGTATTAGGCTCCGGCCCGATTCGCATCGGCCAAGGGGTGGAGTTTGACTATTGCTCGGTGCATTCTGCGTGGGCCTTGCGGGAAATGGGCCTTGAAAGCTTAATTGTTAACAACAATCCGGAAACGGTAAGTACCGATTTTGACACATCGGACCGCCTGTATTTCGAACCGCTGACGCCGGAAGATGTGCTCAACATTATTGATAAGGAAAAACCAGAAGGAATCATTGTTCAGTTTGGCGGGCAGACGGCGATCAATTTGGCTGGCCCGTTGGCTAAGGCTGGCGTCAAGGTGCTGGGAACATCGGTAGACGACATCGACCGCGCCGAGGATCGGGAGCGTTTTGAAGCCTTGCTGGAAGAACTGAATATTCCCCGGCCGAAAGGTGAAACCGTCACCAACGGTGAAGATGCGGTTGTTGCCGCTAACTCTTTGGGCTATCCTGTTGTGGTACGTCCTTCCTACGTATTGGGCGGTCGGGCGATGGAAATTGTCTACAACGAAGCGGAGTTGCGGGATTATATGGGGCGTGCTGTAAAAGCTTCGCCGGAGCATCCTGTGCTGGTGGACCGCTACATGCAGGGTAAGGAAGTGGAAGTGGACGCTATTTGCGACGGCGTGGATGTAGTCATTCCTGGCATCATGGAGCATGTGGAGCGCGCTGGCGTGCATTCTGGAGACAGCATTGCTGTTTATCCGCCGCAGACGCTGGAGCAGCGTACTATGGACACCATCGTGGACTATACGCAGCGCATGGCAAAAAGCCTCAAAGTCAAAGGTCTTTTGAACATCCAGTATGTTGTATTTGAAGGCGAAGTATATGTGATCGAGGTTAATCCTCGTTCCAGTCGTACGGTGCCTTTTCTCAGCAAGGTGACATCCGTGCCGATGGTTAACGTGGCCACGCGCTGCGCTTTGGGGCATACTCTCAAGGAGATGGGATATACGCCGGGGTTGATTCCCTTTAAACCGTATATCGCCGTCAAGGCGCCGGTGTTCTCCTTTGGAAAAATGCAGCAGGTAGACATTTCATTAGGACCTGAAATGAAATCGACCGGCGAAGTTATGGGGATTGACTATCACTACGCCAGAGCGCTCTACAAAGCCTTGGTGGCGGCAGGTATGAATATTCCCGCCCATGGTTCGGTGCTCTTTACGGTTGCTGACAAGGACAAAGAAGAAGCCGGACAAATGGCTTTGAAATTTGCAGCGTTGGGCTATAAGCTGCTGGCTACGGAAGGAACTGCTAACCATCTTCGCTCGCTGGGGCTGGAAGTAGAACTGGTGCAAAAAGTGCATCAGCGTAAAGACGATATTATTCGCCTGGTGAAAACCGGCGGGATTCATTTGGTGGTTAACACGCTAACCCAAGGGCGCGAAATGGAGCGCGACGGGTATCGCATCCGTCGTGCTACGGTAGAACACGGCATTCCCTGCCTGACTTCGATGGATACGGTTAGAGAAGTGCTGGAAGTGATGCGTTTTATGCGCGATCGCCGCTTGGTGTATGTGTTGGCACTGCAGGATTATGTGGGAGGAGGAGACGCTCTTGCCTAAGCTGGTGGAAGAAGCCACCGTGCTGCAGCAGGAACTTTTAGCGCCCGGCGTATACCGCCTGGCGCTAAAAGCGCCTCAAATCGCAAGACAGGCGCAGCCGGGGCAGTTTGTACATGTACGAGTCGCCGCAACGGCGGCGCCTCTTTTGCGCCGTCCGATCAGCATTGCGGGGGCTCAAGAGGATGGGACGCTGATTTTGATTTACCGCGTTGTGGGAGAAGGCACAAAATTGCTGTCCGCCATGACCGCAGGAGCCGTGCTGGATCTAATGGGGCCGTTGGGGAATGGCTTTAAATTAGAGGGAAAGCAGCCGTTGTTGGTTGGCGGCGGAGTTGGTTTGGCGCCGTTACTCTTTTTGGCGCAGCGTCTTTGTCCGCTGCCGGTCAAAATTGTATTGGGCGGACGCTGCCAGGAAGATTTATTCTGGCTGGATTTGTTTTGCGGCGTGTGCTCGCAGCTTATAGCCACTACGGATGACGGTTCCTGCGGGTTGCAGGGAACCGTTGTAGCTGGTTTGCCGGAGGCGTTGAAACAAGGCGTTGATAGCGTGTTTACCTGCGGTCCGGAGCCTATGATGCAGGCAGTAGCCTCGTGGGCGGCTCAAGAAAAATTGTCTTGCCAGGTTTCTTTAGAGAAGCACATGGCTTGCGGCGTAGGCGCTTGTTTATCCTGTACGTGCGCAGATAAAGAGGGCAAACGGCGCAAGGTGTGTACCGACGGGCCTGTTTTCCAGGCGGAGGAGGTGTTTTACGATGCCTAATCCTTCGATGTCAGTTATGGTGGCCGGTCTCACACTAAAAAACCCGGTTATGACCGCTTCGGGAACCTTTGGCTTTGGCCTGGAATATGGCGATTTCTTTGACGTATCCAAACTGGGGGCCATTGTGGTTAAAGGTACTACCCTGACGCCATGGCCCGGGAATAGCGGCCAGCGCATTGTGGAAACCCCCGCGGGCATGCTCAATTCCATCGGTCTTGAGAATCCGGGAGTGGACGTATTTTTGGCGCAGACTTTGGGGAAAATCAAAGCCTTAGATACGAACATTATTGTCAATATTTCCGGGCGCACCGAAGAAGAATATGCGTTACTGGCGGAAAAATTGGACGTAGACGGCGTGGCGGCGCTGGAGGTTAATATTTCCTGCCCGAACGTTAAGCAAGGTGGCCTGGCTTTTGGTACGGACTGTGCCATGGCTTCCGGAGTCGTAAAAGCGGTAAAAGGGCGTACGAAGAAACCGGTTATCGTAAAGCTGTCTCCGAATGTGACGGATATTGCGCAAATGGCGCAGGCCGTAGAAGCGGCGGGGGCTGATGCCATTTCCTTAATTAACACCTTAACCGGCATGGCGATTGATGTTCATACATGGAAACCAAAGCTGGGCAACGGCGTGGGAGGTCTTTCCGGGCCGGCAGTAAAACCTGTGGCCGTTCGTATGGTCTATCAAGTGGCTAAAGCGGTACAAGTACCGATCATCGGTATGGGCGGCATTATGACAGCGGACGACGCGGCGGAATTTCTTTTAGCCGGTGCAACGGCAGTAGCGGTTGGTACAGCCCAATTTGTCAATCCTAGAGCGGCATTGGATGTGGCAGAGGGCTTAGAGGCCTATGTACAGCAACGGGGACTTGAAAATGTGCAGCAAATGATCGGCCAAGTTCGGTTTTAAGGCTGCGAGCGATGGAGTGTAAAGGATGAGCGGAAAAGAGAAGCGGATTATTGCGTTGGACTATTCCTCACAGGAAGAAGCTTTGGCGCTGGTTGGTATTTTAGGAGAAGAAGCTACCTATTATAAAGTGGGTATGGAGCTTTTTTATAGCAGCGGCGGCGACATTGTGCGACATTTGAAAGCTGCGGGCAAAAAGGTCTTCTTGGATCTCAAACTGCATGACATTCCGAATACGGCGGCAAAAGGCCTGGGGGCCTTAACTCGTTTGGGAGCGGACATGCTGAATGTGCATGCTTCGGGAGGTCTGGAGATGATGCGTCGCGCTGGTGAAGTGGTTGCTGAGGAGGCGCTGCGCTGCGGAATGCAGGCTCCTGTTGTCTTGGCGGTTACGGTTCTTACCAGCATTGGCGGTGACGAATGGGAGCGCTTAGGGCACGGAGAGCCCGTAAATAAGGCGGTGCTGCGTTTGGCGCAGCTGACGCAGGAAGCAGGCTTACAGGGAGTGGTTGCTTCCCCGCAGGAAGCGGCTGCCATTCGCCAAGCCTGCGGTAAGGACTTTGCGATTGTGACGCCAGGTATTCGGCCTGCAGGCGTCTCGGTGGACGATCAGCAGCGGGTGGCGACTCCCGCCAGTGCTTTATCCGCCGGCGCGAGCCACTTGGTAATTGGACGTCCTGTAACGAAAGCGGAAAATCCGCTGGCGGCGCTGCGGCGCTTGGCGGCGGAAATGGAAGGAGCATAAGCATGCGTGAAGAGGAAGTAAAACAATTGCTGCAAGAGACGGAGGCCATTTTGGAGGGGCATTTTTTGCTCACGTCTGGCCTGCATAGTCCGTTATATGTGGAAAAATTTAATCTGCTGCAGTGGCCAAAACAGACGGAACGCCTTTGTAAGGAGTTGGCGGAGCGCTTTGCTGATGCTGGCGTAGAAGTGGTTATCGGCCCCATGACCGGCGGTATTCTGCTGGCTCATGAAGTAGGCAAGGCTTTAGAAACTAGGGCTATTTTCACAGAGCGGGAAAATGGCGCCATGGCCTTGCGTCGGGGCTTTTTCATTCGTCCTGGTGAAAAAGTACTCATTGTTGAAGATATTGTAACTACCGGCGGCTCTGTAAAAGAAGTTGTTGATGTGGTGCGCGCGCAAGGCGGCGATATTGTAGGAGTTGGCCTGCTGGTAAACCGCAGCGGCGGTAAAGCGGATTTTGGCGGTTTGCGGGTAGAAGCGTTGCTTAACTTAACGGTGCCAACCTATGCAGCGGCAGAATGCCCTCTTTGCCAAGAGGGCAAGCCTATGACGAAACGCGGTAGCCGACATCTCAAAGCATAAAATAGATAAAAATTCTGCATAAAATACAAAAAGCTCTTGCCAGAAGAGGTTAAAGTTGATATAATTCATATCCGTAAGAGGTGCTCCGGCATCGATATCTGCGGAAGTGGCTCAGTGGTAGAGCATCGCCTTGCCAAGGCGAGGGTCGCGAGTTCGAATCTCGTCTTCCGCTCCATATGTATAATTAAAAGCTCAGTCTAAAAGACTGAGCTTTTCTTTTGGTATCAAAGAGTCGTGTGCAAATAGCGGCTGTTTGTCTTTCGACAAGCAGTCGCTATTTTTGTTATATCTGATTATTTTGGTTCTCGCGTTCGTTATGGGGGAGCGTTTTTAAGCGCCCAGGCGTTGCTGTTCTTGCTCTTTGCGGCGACGTTCGTTATTGCGGATTTTAATGGTGCCCACTACGATTTCAGGAAGCAAGACGAAGAGCAGACCGATGTAGCCCACAGAACCGTAGCCTTTTACAACGATATTTGTCAATCCAAAAACGGAGATGCTTGTGCAGAGAATAATAGAAACTACCGAAATGGCAACACGACGCAACCGCACCGACTGAAAAATGTTGCGGCGGTTTAATTCCGGTTCGAAACGAGCTACTGCTGAAAAAATCAGAGAGATAGCCGTTCCCAGCAGGGCGACGAAGAGAATGGTGGTATAAAGGATCTTCAGCCAAGGTAAGTCTAGCTGTGTGCAAACGAAATACACGGGTAATGTTTGATTGAGTACTTCCGGGCTGAAGCCCAGCAGCATGATGCACACAGCGACCAGGAACAAGCCGTTTAACAGCGTGCCAAAGAGCATAAACCAGTTACAGTCTCTAGTGGTTTTAATGTGCTGAGAGACTGAAATAATCGGCAAGACGGTGAAAGCCTGAAAGCCTATGTAGATCATGGTGAACCAGACTGCATCGCCGAAACTATGGCCGAAGGTTTCTTGGGTTGTGATGATGCGTTCAAAGTTGAGGGCGCCCATTTGCAGGCCAAGGATGCAGAGGGTCAGCAGTGTTGCGATTAAGAAGTAAGTTTTGAAGCTCAAGGCTTTGATGACGAGGTCGGTGCCGAAAATGGTCAATAACAAGATGATGGCGCCGATGGCGACAATGCCAATGCCATAAGGAATTCCCAAAGAGCTTTGCAACAGGGAGCCGGAGCCTGCAATAGAGGTGCTGACGCCGCAGATGAAGAGTAAAATATAGCCGATTTCAAAAACGAGAGAGAAATATTTTTCATAAGGATGAAATAGGGCGTCGCCAAAGCTTTTGTAATCATAAGTTTGATAATCTTTGGCTAAGACGAGGGCGTTTCGGTGGCCCCAGCCTAAGATGAGCATAGCGATGACGGGAAGAAATACCGAGTACCAGCCGTATTTTACAAAGAAATTTACTTCTTGGTTGCCTGTGGCGAAGCCGCCTCCGCAATGGGTTGCAAACCAGACGGCCGCCATGGCTGCAGCTGCGCCAATGGAGCCGGTTTTTTGATTGTTCATGTTAAAAGTCCTCCTTAAAAGTACGCAGAATAAAATAAGCCCCTATTGACACGGTTGTGTCAATAGGGGCGAGAAGATCGCGGTACCACCCTATGTTTGTGGCTCATTACTCAGCCGTAAAATGGCTGATGCCCGTAACGTGGACAATCGCTGAAGCCTAAACGCCAATGCGTATTCAGCTTTAGAGCTCCCGGATGAGTTTCGCAAGAATCGTTTCTGCCGGTTTTCACCAACCACCGGCTCTCTGCAAGAACGTAGATTTTGCTTTGTTCCGATCATCGCTTTTGAAAATCATAAAATTTTAGTTAACAAAGATGTAAAAGCAGCTGCAACATCATTCGTTGAATGTATACATTATCGCAACCAATGAAGACATTGTCAATGGAATTAAAGAAAAAATATAACAAATTTACTTTTTACATCCGAATACTATCTTTTCCAAACGGACAAATGATGCCATTGGAAGGAAAGATAAATAGGGAAGTGAAACCTGCTGGAAATGTTTATGGGTTTTATAATTTTACCTTGGACAAGGCGGGCGACCTATGTTATAATACAAAACGTGCCAAGGGGAATGCCTGCGGTGCGTGATTTATAATATAGGGGTATAGCTCAATTGGTAGAGTAGCGGTCTCCAAAACCGTTGGTTGAGGGTTCAAGTCCTTCTGCCCCTGCCACTCAATCTAGTAATGACGCGGTTTTTGACCGGGTCATTTTTTGTTTTTCGAGTGCATTTAACGATGGGAAATGTTGTTTAGAGGACCTTTTCAAGGATCATGTCCTACAGTTGGCGGGGAGGCGTTACTCTTTAGAGCGGAGGTTTTTTATGGAAGAGTTGCTGGAACAATTTAAGGCATGGGCTTTTTTGCGCGAATTGCCGGAGGAAACGCAAGGGTGTCGATGTGAGCGCGATGAAAAATTGGAAAATGAAAAGTATTATTTTTTTTCTTATCATCGTCGGGATGGCGCTCGCTGGGTAAAAGCATATTATGATATTGCTAAGAAAAGTTATTTTATGCGCATTGGTCTTGGTTTGCTGGAATTTAACGATATCTCCTATTTTTCACAATCGTTAGGCGAGTTTGAAGGCTTATTGCGTAACCGTTTAGATAAAACTTTAGAAGAATTTATGACATTTGTACCAGATCAGGTAGGGGTAGCCATACAAGAAAAAAAGCTCTTACAATGGACGTATGCGGAGCAATTACCTGAAGAAGCGTCTGGCTTTAAGTTGCTTTTGTCGCCTAAAGAGCCTGTGAAAGTGATAAATGGGTCCTATCTTATTCTTGATTACAGCGATTTAGTCGCACAAACGTCCTTGGTTTTGTATTATAATGTATATAGAGATGAATTCTTTGGGGAGCTTCGCGTCCAAGGGTTGCCGGAATTGGTAAGCGACTTTGATTCGAAGACACTGACAGAGTTGGAGCAAAAACTGGAGAAACGGTTGACGCCAGTGCTGGAAACGCTGCGTCAGCGCCTGGAAAAGGAGCAGAATCCATGAATACGGTAATTCCTACAGCTTTGACGATTGCAGGCTCAGATTCTGGCGGCGGAGCTGGGATTCAGGCGGATTTGAAAGCCTTTGCCGCTTGCGGCGTATATGGAATGAGTGTGCTAACGGCTATTACGGCGCAAAATACTTGCGGTGTAACGGCGGTGCGTGACTTGGATGCGGAAATTATTGCAGCGCAAATGCAGGCGGTATTTGATGATATACCGGTAGGGGCGGTGAAAATTGGCATGCTTTCTTCCGCTGCCATTATTGAAGTGGTGGAGGAACAGTTAAAACGCTATCAGGTGGCGCCGATTGTTTTGGATACGGTTATGATTTCTAAGCATGGCGCTCCCCTGTTACAAGCGGAAGCCGTGGGGGCGCTGAAAAGCAAATTGCTGCCTCTGGCCACCATTGTAACTCCAAACTTGCATGAAGCATCTGTGCTGGCGTCTATGCAAGTTGAGGATGAAACGGCTATGCGGGAGGCGGCGAAGCGGATTCACGCTATGGGCCCTAGGTATGTAGTTGTAAAAGGCGGGCACTTAGAGGGGAATCCTTGCGATATTTTGTACGATGGGAACGAGTATAGAGCCTTTCATAACCCTCGTTTGCCGCGCGTTCACACCCATGGTACCGGATGTACTTTTTCTTCCGCAATCGCCGCTTTTTTGGCTCGCGGCTGGGAAATTTCCGAAGCGGTAGGAGAGGCTAAACGCTATATTACCATGGCGATAGAGCATGGCTTTTCATTAGGACAAGGGGTAGGTCCTACACATCATTTTTATGAATTGTACCAAGCGGCCTTTGGCGCTGAATGGGGAGGAAAATATGGCAAGAGTGCTATTGTGCGATGATTCTGCATTTATGCGGATGATGCTGAAAACCACATTGGTGGGACTTGGTCATCGTATTGTCGGTGAGGCGGGCGATGGCGAGCAAGCAGTAGAAAAATATGAAGAGTTATTGCCGGACTTGGTTACTATGGATATTACCATGCCCAATGTAAGCGGCATTGAAGCGGTCGCGCGAATTCGCGAGAAAGACAAAGATGCGTGTATTGTTATGGTTTCTGCATTGGGGCAGCAGGCCATTATAAATGAGGCGCTTGAAGCTGGCGCAAAGGACTTTATCATTAAACCTTTTGTACCGGAACAAATAGCGGCGGTGCTGGATCGAGTTTTAAACCCTAAAAAGCCTGCTTGACAATCCGTGGTGTTATGTTATAATACAACACGTGGCTGGCGAAGAGCTGATTGGGTGCTTGTTTAACTCTCGGGTTGACAAAGCTTTCGGCATTCGGTACAATCGTTACTGCAGTAGGTAATGGCCCCGTGGTGTAGCGGTGAACATGCCGCCCTGTCACGGCGGAGATCGTCGGTTCGAATCCGATCGGGGTCGCCATTTGCCATGGTAGCTCAGTCGGTAGAGCAGAGGACTGAAAATCCTCGTGTCGGCGGTTCGATTCCGTCCTATGGCACCATCATTATGCGGAAGTGGCTCAGTGGTAGAGCATCGCCTTGCCAAGGCGAGGGTCGCGAGTTCGAATCTCGTCTTCCGCTCCATTTTTTAAGGCGGCATAGCCAAGTGGTAAGGCAGAGGTCTGCAAAACCTTTATCCCCAGTTCAAATCTGGGTGCCGCCTCCAATTTTTTATTATGTATAGAGAGCCCTGTATCTCAAAGGATGCGGGCTTTTTCCAAATCTAGGCGGGTGTGGTGGAATGGCAGACACAAGGGACTTAAAATCCCTCGGAGGCAACTCCGTGTCGGTTCGAGTCCGACCACCCGCACCAAAAATTTAAACTCCGCATTGCGGAGTTTTTTTTATGGCTTAAGGAAGTATAAATTTTTTTGTAGGCCTTTCGTCGTCTGGTAGTATTACAAGATATGGCTTATAATATAAAAGGAAATACCATATATAGTAGGAGGAGACGCTAGTGCGCTGTCCGTTTTGTGCATTTCCGGAAAGCAAGGTTATTGATTCCCGGGCGGCTGAAGAAGGGGTGTCTATTCGCAGACGCCGTGAATGCCTGCATTGTCAACGACGCTTTACTACATATGAAGTAGTTGAAAAAGTACCTGTGATGGTCGTGAAGAAAGACGGTCGACGGGAGATGTTTGACAAGGCAAAGCTGCAAGCGGGACTTATGCGAGCTTGTGAAAAAAGGCCTGTATCTTTGCAGGAAATTGAAGAATTGGCCAACCAGGTGGAACGAGATATCTATAACACGATGGAGAGAGAGATTTCTTCGCGGGAAATTGGCGAAAGAGTTATGGTTTTGCTGCAGGATGTAGATCCGGTGGCTTATGTTCGTTTTGCCTCTGTGTATCGACAGTTTACGGATTTGCATAATTTTAAAGATGAACTGGAATCTTTGCTTTTGAGGCGGCAGCAAGGGCCGCTTAAGAGCAAAGGGAGAAAAAAAGGATAATCACACTCTTGCTCCTATTTTTAGAATAAGCGAGGCGGTTGTTATATGTTCACAATGATTCGGAAAAGAGATGGCCGAGAAGTTTCTTTTGATGAAACAAAAATTACCGATGCTATTTTTAAGGCGGCGAAAGCTGTAGGCGGTGCGGACCGGCAAATGGCAATGGAATTGACTTTGGATGTGTTACGCTTTTTAAAGCAAAAATACAATGGCGGCAGTTTTACTGTAGAAGATGTTCAAGATACGGTTGAAAAAATCCTAATTGAAAAGGGCCATGCCAAAACAGCAAAAGCTTATATTTTATATCGTTACCAACGGACTCGAATGCGTGAATCCCAGTCGGAATTAATGGATGCTGTAGCTGATATTTTGGTAGAAACGAGCCGTGAAAACGCTAATGTTTCTAATTCCCCATCAGCTAAAATGCTGCAAATTGCATCGGCGGCGAGTAAAGCTTACTATTTGAACCGTTTAATTCCAGAAGAAATGGCTCAGGCGCACCGACGCGGAGATATCCATATTCACGATCTGGATTTTTACGGCAAAACCCTGACTTGCGTGCAAATTCCGTTGGGGAAATTACTGCATTCCGGTTTTAATAACGGTCATGGTTTTATCCGCTCTCCGAAACGTCCGGCTAGTGCGACTGCGTTAGCTGCCATTATCTTGCAAAGCAGTCAGAATGACATGCATGGAGGACAAAGCTTTGCTTTTTTTGATCGCGATATGGCGCCGTTTATGGAGCAGGCTAGTGAAGAAGAAGTCTATCAAGCCATGGAGGCCTTGATTTACAACCTCAATTCCATGCATAGCCGAGCTGGAGCGCAGGTTCCTTTTTCCAGTTTGAATATCGGAACTGATACGTCGCCAGCTGGTCGCAGTGTAATCAAAAATATTCTCTTGGCTTATGAAAAAGGTTTGGGACGAGGTGAAAATCCGATTTTCCCGAACATCATTTTCCGAATTCAAGAGGGCGTTAACTTTAATCCTGGCGATCCCAACTATGATTTGTTTCAATTAGCCATGCGCGTAGCGTCCCAGAGATTAAATCCTACTTTTAGCTTTATGGATTCTTCTTTTAATGCGCCTTACGGGGATCAGGTTGGCTATATGGGGTGTCGGACCCGTACGATGGCTAACTGTTGCGGACCGGAGGTTACCGACGGCAGGGGAAATCTCAGCTTTACGACCATTAACCTGCCGCGGCTGGGAATCAAGGCAGAACGAGATTTGATGAAGTTTTATCAAAGTTTGTCTGATTTGATCGACTTGGCTTGCGAGCAGTTGTATCATCGTTATCAAGTGCAGGCGAGTTTGAAAGTCAAAGATATGCCTTTTTTGATGGGGCAGCACTTGTATTTAGAATCGGAAGCGCTCAAGCCGAACGATCCGATTGAGCCGGTGATCAAACATGGCACGTTGTCAGTAGGGTTTATTGGATTGGCGGAGACTTTGATTGCTCTTACTGGCGCTCACCATGGCGAGGACGAAGAAGCAAGGGCATTGGGGGAAGAAATCGTCTCCTTTATGCGTGATAAAGTTGATAAGGCGATTGATAAATATGGCTTGAATTATTCCTTGCTGGCTACGCCTGCCGAAGGCCTGTCTGGTCGTTTCTTGCGTATGGATCGTAAGGAATACGGCATTATTCCTGGTGTGACGGATCGCGATTATTATACAAATTCGTTCCATGTACCTGTATATTATCCCATTAATGCCTTTGAGAAGGTGCGCATTGAAGGGCCCTATCACAAAATGACCAATGCAGGCCACATTAGCTATGTGGAATTTAGTTCCCCGCCTGTTAATAATTTAGCTGCAGTGGAAGCGGTATTGCGGCATATGAAAGAGAATGATTTCGGCTATGCAGGTATCAATTTCCCTGTTGATTTTTGCCAAAAATGCGGTTATCTAGGGGTTATTGAGACGGAGTCCTGCCCCTCTTGCAGTGCTACCTCGGTACGGCGCGTGCGTCGAATTACCGGTTATTTGAGTACTACCGAGCGGTTCAATGATTCTAAACAGCAGGAATTGAATGAACGTGTCAGTCATTTTCGAAAATGATTGTCTAAACAAGGGAAGTGTAAGTGACTATGATTCGGTGTGCGGATATTCTAGATGAATCCATTGTAGACGGTGAAGGAATCCGACTTACGGTATTTCTGCAAGGTTGCCCAAGACGCTGTGAGGGTTGTCATAACCCGGCGCTCCTTTCGGTTGACGGCGGTACGGAATGGGAAGAAAGTCAATTGGTGCAAGAGATTTTGAAGCGATTGACTCCGTTGCATAAGGGGATTACTTTCAGTGGCGGCGATCCTCTGCTTCAGGCGGAAGCGTTGGAAATTGTACTGGCTGAGCTGCGCATGCGACTTTCTAATGTGGATATCTGGCTTTATACGGGGTATCTATACGAGGAAATTAGTCATTTGCCTGCTTTACGCTGGGTGGATGTGCTTGTTGACGGCCCTTTTGTGCAAGGTGAAAGGGATTTGACATTGCCATATCGCGGTTCGCGCAATCAACGAATTTTGGATGTGCGAAAAAGCCGTGAGGCTGGCTGCGCCGTATTATATGGATTGGCGGCGAGCTAAGCAATCACTTTCCTAAGGAAGGGATTTTCATGCATCAGTATTGTATTATACCGGAGAGCCAAGATTCGTTTTTGCAGTTTCTGCAGCCCTTGGTTTTACCGCAAGAAGAAAAAGCCAGACTTTGTTCTGCTCAGATTGCCAAGGTAGATGTGGATACGCAAGCCTTGTCCTGGGTAGTTCATTTAGAAGTAGAATGCTTATTGGCGGAGCAAACGCTGCAACAGCTAGCCCGAAGCCTTTGTCAGGGCTGCGGCTTAAAAACGGTACGTTTTGTGCAGCGTCCCGGACGGCTTGAGGACTATCTGCAATTGCACTGGCCGGATGTTTGCGAATTGGTTTCGGGAGCGCAGCCAGCTTTAAAAAGGCTATTGACTTCCTCTTGCTGGGAATGGAAAAACGAATGTCTTACTTTGAACCTACAGGGTTCTTTGGCGGCGGAATTGGCAGAAAGCCAAAATGTGGCCGCTAAACTGCAGCATTGGATTGCAGAAAGCTTTCAACGGCAATGCCGGGTCATTTGCAACATTACACAAGCGGAACCGGTTGCGGCGCAACCGGAGGAAGCGTTGACTCCGGAATACCTGGCCGCCTTGGAAATGATACAGGATCAGCAAAAAAACGGCGGCGAAGGGGCTGGGAAAAAGAGCAGTATCTTTTTCGGCAGATCTTTGTCAAAAGAGAAAGTGCAGCCGTTGTCGCTGATTCAAGACGAAGAGAAATCCGTTATTGTCGAAGGGGAATTGAGTCAAGTTGATATTCGCGAATTGCGGACCGGTCGATTTTTGATGACCTTTGACGTCGGAGATCCCTCGGGCGGCATTGCCGGCAAGGTGTTTTTTGATGATGGGGAAAGCTGTCGTAAAGCAGTGGGCGATGTGAAAGACGGCTTGCGCGTACGTTTGCGTGGCAAGGTGCAGTATGATAAGTTCAGCAACGACCTAGTTTTGTTCGCCGACAGCATGAATCGTGCAGATAAGGAATTGCGCCAAGATACAAACGAAGAAAAACGGATTGAGCTTCATGCGCATACGCGGATGAGCAATATGGACGGGATGGTCTCGGCGAAAGAACTGATTAAAACGGCTGCGCGCTGGGGACACCCGGCTATTGCGATTACCGACCATGGAGTTGTGCAGTCGTTTCCTGAAGCGCAGAAGGTGGCGGGAGACTGCGGTATTAAAGTGATTTACGGGATGGAAGGATATCTTTTTGAACATGATATCAACCAGGCTCGGCATATTGTAATTTTAGCGAAGAATCAAGTTGGGCTGCGTAACTTATATCGTTTGGTTTCCATTTCCCATTTAAAGTACTTGCATCGTACGCCGCGTATTCCGCGTTCCGTATTAGTGGAGCACAGGGAAGGGCTGATTTTGGGCTCGGCTTGTGAGGCTGGAGAATTGATTCAGGCCATCGTACATCAGTCGCCAGAAAGTGAATTGCTTAGGATTGCTGAATTTTACGATTATCTGGAGATACAGCCTATCGGCAATAATGCGTTTTTAGTGCGGGAAGGCATGGTTCCGGACGAAGAAGGGCTGCGTAATATTAACCGCAAGGTATGCGAATTGGCTAAAAAAGCGGGCAAGCCTGTGGTGGCTACAGGAGACGTGCACTTCTTAAATCCGGAGGATGAAGTATACCGGCGTATTTTGATGGCTGGCAAAGGCTTTTCCGATGCGGATCATCAGCCGCCTCTTTATATGCATACTACCGACGAAATGTTGGCGGAATTTTCTTATCTAGGGAAGGCCAAGGCCAGAGAAGTGGTTATTGAAGCGCCGCAACAGGTGTCTTCGTGGATTGAAGATTTTAAACCTATTCCTAATCGGCTGTTTGCGCCGGAAATTCCAGGAGCTGAAGAGAGCATTCGCTCCATGTCCTACGCCAAAGCACGGGAATGGTATGGCGAAGAATTGCCGAAACTGGTAGAAGAGCGCTTGGAGTTTGAACTGAAATCCATTATTGGCAATGGCTTTGCCGTGCTGTATCTGATTGCGCATAAGCTGGTGAAAAAATCGCTGGATGATGGATATTTGGTTGGCTCTCGAGGGTCGGTAGGTTCTTCCTTTGTGGCGACCATGAGCGGGATTACAGAGGTAAATCCGTTGCCGCCGCATTGGCGTTGCGAGCATTGCTTGCATAGTGAATTTGTTACTGACGGCAGCTATGGAGGCGGTTTTGACTTGCCGGATAAGGACTGTCCGCAGTGCGGCAAGCACCTGCGCAAAGACGGACAGGATATTCCGTTTGCTGTTTTTATGGGTTTTAACGGCGACAAGGTGCCAGATATTGATTTGAATTTTTCAGGAGATTATCAGCCGGTAGCTCATAAGTATACGGAAGAACTTTTTGGCAAGGACAATGTGTTTCGCGCCGGTACTATCGCCACGGTGGCGGATAAGACGGCCTACGGTTTTGTGAAGAACTATTTTAACGATCGGGGTCAAAATCCTCGTAATGCCCATATTAATTGTCTCGTCAGCGGCTGCACCGGCGTGCGGCGTACGACAGGGCAGCATCCGGGGGGCATTACGGTTGTGCCGCGAGATATGGACGTACATCAGTTTACACCCATCCAACGTCCAGCGGATGATAAAAATTCCGGAACCATTACAACGCATTTTGATTATCACTCAATTGACTCTTGTTTGGTTAAGCTCGATATTCTGGGACACGACGATCCGACAGTGATTCGCATGCTGGAGGATTTGACTGGCATTGACGCAAAAACCATACCCTTTGACGATCCGGTAACGATGAGTCTTTTTTCTAGCACCGATGCAGTCGGTCTGACTCCTAAAGAGTTGATGGGAAGTCCCGTAGCAACCTTTGGTATTCCGGAATTCGGCACGAAATTTGTGCGCCAGATGCTGGAAGACACGCTGCCGACAACCTTCAGTGAATTAGTGCGCATCTCCGGTTTTTCCCATGGTACCGATGTTTGGTTGAATAATGCACAAGACTTAATTAAGGATGGAACGGCCAAATTATCAGAAGCCATTTCCGCGCGCGACGATATTATGATTTATTTAATTCACAAGGGAGTGGAACCTTCGGTAGCCTTTAAGATTATGGAGGGCGTGCGTAAAGGGAAGGGCATTACTCCGGAAAATGTCGCGAAAATGAAAGAAAAAGACGTTCCGGACTGGTATGTGGAATCCTGTCAAAAGATTAAATATATGTTTCCGAAGGCCCATGCAGTAGCCTATGTGATGATGGCTTTCCGTATAGCTTGGTTCAAAGTGCACCATCCTTTGGCCTTTTATGCCGCCTACTTTACTGTGCGCGCCACGGAATTTGACGCTGCCCGTATTGTTGGCGATAAGGGGAGCCTGAAAAAAGAAATGGATGTCATTGAAGCGCAGGGAAAAGAGGCCTCGGCTAAGGATAAAGCCCTCTTTACGATCATGGAAATGGCAATGGAAATGTATTTGCGAGGCTTTAGTTTTAAGCGAATTGATTTGTATGAATCTGATGCGTCTAAGTTTCGCATTGTCGACGGAGCGTTGCTTCCTCCTTTGGGTGCGTTGCAAGGCGTTGGCGGCTCGGCTGCGTTGAACTTGGTTGCCAGCCGTTGTCCAGATAGACCGTTTACTTCGCAAGAGGATTTAAAGTCTCGTTCCCGTGTTTCTAGCGCCGTTATCGAAGCGCTGCGTAATCATGGCTGCTTGGAAGGGTTGCCGGAAAGCAATCAGCTGATGTTGTTTGGTTGATTTTAGACAAAAAAACTCCCGAAACCAATGGTTTCGGGAGTTTTTTCTTTTTCTAAGCAAGAGTCTTTACGGCAGCTAAAGCGCTGTCGAAATCAGGCGCATCTTCTACGTTAGGAACATATTGGATGTAACGGATGATATCGTCCTTGTCTACGACGATGACGCCGCGCGAGAGCAGGCGCAGTTCTTCGATAACAAAGCCGTATTTAGAACCGAAATCCAGCGCTTTGTGGTCTGAGAGGGTGGTGAGATTTTCGATGCCCTGGGCTGCGCAATAACGCTTGATGGCAAAGGGCAAATCCACGCTGATGGAGAGAATGGCGACATCCGGAAACTTGGATGCATCTTGATTGAAAAACCGAGTCTGCGCATCGCAAACAGGAGTATCAATCGATGGCACTACGCTGATGACGCGGAGCTTACCAGCTGTATCAGACAGTGAGAAAGGTTGTAAATCTTGTGTAAGCGCTTGGAAATCAGGCGCTTTTTCACCAACTTTCAATTCCCGCCCCAAAAGGGTCAAGGGAGTACCTTTCATTTTTAAGTAACCGCTTCTCTTTTCCATGTAAAAGCCTCCTTTTATTTTTAGGTTTTATAAACGATAATCGAAGCTAAATAATAATATTTTTCAACTACAGTTATATTCTATCAAACTGACTGGAAATGTCAACAATAATTATTATTGATTATGTAACTAGATATTTTCAAAAGAGAAATTGAGTTAGAAAAATCATTTTGTTGTTAAAGAGAGAAGAAAACAAGGAAAGAGCAGGGGTTTTAAAATTAAATAGCGAAAATGACTACTAGGTGAAGTAAGGCATACAGGAGGGGCAATTATGCGCACAAAAGGGGTTAGTCGAAAAGTGATGCACCGCGAAGAAAGCCGTAAGATGGGACGTGCAGCTATGTATATTGGTGGTGCGGTAGCTGTGATTCTCTTATTGCTCATGATTGGATCGGCTTTGTTTTAAGAAGATACTGGTCAAATTGTGACAAATAAGGTATAATTTAAAAGAAGTTTTTCTTAAATAATACTAATTCGCGGAGGGTGCTATGACAACACAGAAAATGGACATGCTGGAAAAAGGCGCTATTGTACAACGGGATCGCAATACGTATGCGGTTGCGCCGCACATTCCCGGAGGCATTATTCTAGATCCTGATGTATTGCACAAAATTGCGGACGTAGCGAAGAAATACCAGGCCCAGGCGCTGAAGCTAACTATGGCGCAGCGTATTGCTATTGTTGGCATCAAAGAAGAAGATATTGACAAGGTCTGGGAGGAACTGGGCATGGACAAAGGGCATGCCATTGGTCTTTGCGTGCGCAGCATAAAAATTTGCCCGGCTACGCATTTTTGTAAACGGGCGCAGCAAGACGGCGTTACGTTGGGGCTGGCTTTGGATGAACGTTATCACGGTATGGAATTGCCTTCTAAATTTAAAATTGCGGTGTCTGGTTGTGTGAATGCTTGTACGGAGCCTGTGCTGAAAGATATCGGCATTATCGGCTTGCCGAAGGGATTTACGGTACTGATGGGAGGAAATGGAGGCGTGAAGCCTCGGTTGGGCAATGAAGTGGCTCAAGGCTTGAATCAAGAAGAAGTCATCGCTTTGGTTGATCGAATTGTGACCTATTATAAAGCAAATGCTAATAAAAACGAACGTTTAGGACGTATGATTGACCGTTTAGGGTTGGAAACAGTGCAAGCGGCAGTCTTGTAGTTTTTGAGAGAAGGAGGCTTTTCAATGGACCAACAGTGGATTGTGAAAACCATTAACACTATCGCCTCCATGGGCGCGGATGAAGCGGGGGCGGCTAATCGTTTGGCTTTTACGGTTGCCGATAAGGAAGCGCGAAGTTATGTCGCTTCTATTATGGAGTCTTTAGGAATGTCGGTGCGCAGTGATGCTATCGGTAACGTAATTGGCCGTTTAGAAGGATTGGAGCCGCAATTGCCGCCTGTGGCTATGGGGTCGCATTTGGACACAGTGCCGCATGGCGGGCACTATGACGGCGTTGTCGGCGTTGTGGGCGCGCTTGCCGCGGTAGGGCGCCTGAAGGCGGCAGGGCCGCTGCGGCGTACCGTGGAAGTGATTGTTTTTGTCGCGGAAGAGTCTAGTCGGTTTTCACATTCCACAATGGGCAGCAAAGCGATGACAGGCAGCGCTAATTTAAATGCTTGGGAGCGAGCTGTCGACAGTCAGGGGGTTACCTTTCCTGCGGCGTTAGCCGCAGAAGGGCTTTCTTTTGAAAATTTGAAACAATGTGTTATAGCTGAGCGAACATATCAAGCTTACTTGGAATTGCATATTGACCAAAGTAAGCAGCTTGAGGAACGTGGTGCTGCTGTAGGCATTGTGGAAGCCATTGCTGCGCCTACGCGCTTTAAGATGACGGTGAGCGGCATAGCAGGTCATTCAGGGACTACGCCCATGCATGACCGCTATGATGCGTTGGTCAGTGCGTCGGAACTGGTGCTGGCTATTCGAAATATTGCTAATGATCACGCGGAAGATGATATAGTGGCGACTGTCGGAAATCTCAAAGTCTATCCTGGGGCTATGAACGTAGTGCCGGGCAAGGTTGAATTGTGGGTGGATCTGCGCGGAACTGATTACGAATATATTGTAGAAAGCCTTCAGGAAATAAAAGATGCTGCACTTTCGATTGCGGAAGAGTATGAAACGCCAGTGACCATCGAAATGCTCTCAGCTGACAAACCGGTAGCGATGGATGACGATTTGGTTGCTTTGGCGGAAAAAGCGGCGGACGAAGTAGGCGTCGAATGGATGCGCGCAGTAAGCGGCGCAGGCCATGACGCCATGAATATGGCCAAGATTACAGCGGCAGGGATGCTTTTTGTGCGCTCCCGCGATGGTGTTAGTCATCATCCTGATGAATATGCAGCTCCTGAAGATATTGAGGCTGGAGTGCAGGTTCTTACAGCTATGCTGCGACGCTTACTTGCCTAAAGCGAAGGGGGGCGCAATGAGGGTGTCTAGTAGCAAACCTTGACGGCGCAGTAAAAAATGGAGTAAGATGAAAATATACTGCCGAATCCATTTATGGTACGGGGGAACCAACTTATGGGGTGAATCCGCCTAGGCGGAAGGGTATTTTCTCTCTCTTTTTCAACCCGAACCCGACAGCTAACCTCGGAGGCAGGAGTTTAAAGAGAGGTGATTTAATTTGATGTGTTTAAAGAAAATCATGGTTTTCGCATTCTGTGGCTTGTTTTTTGCGCTGCCAGCGGTATTTGCGGCAACAAGCGTACCACCTGTGACGCGCCAAGAACACTCGGTTGTGCAACAGGGGATGCGCGGGGAGAATGTCATGCGAGTACAGCATCTGTTAGCCAGTCAAGGCTTTTACGCCGGGTCCGTAGATGGCGTATTTGGTCCGCAAACTTGGCAGGCGGTTGCTGATTTTCAAAGCATGAGTGGTCTAGGAGTAACTGGAGTAGTCGATGCAGGTACGCTGAGCGCGCTAGAGCGGGCGCAAGAACAGCCGAGCCGTTTTGGGCGATCCATAAATATGAAGGCTACGGCGTATTCTCGATTCGACCCTGGATGCGGCAGCTATACGGCTCGCGGGAATTTGCTGCACAAAGGGTTAGTGGCGGTGGATCCCAATGTAATTCCTTTGGGGACTAGGTTGTATATCCCAGGATACGGCTTTGCTATAGCCGACGATACCGGAGGCGCCATTAAGGGTCACGTTATTGACTTGGCTTTTGACAGCCATCAAGAAGCTATCAATTTTGGCGTCAGACACATTACGGTGTACATTTTATAAAAAAATACGTATATTAAATGATTCAGGCAGGCTTGAGCCTGCCTTTTTTCATGGGGTGGTATAGATGGAAAATGGAGTAAAAGAAGAGTTTAATATTCCTGGGCCGCGTAGTGAACTTCAGGCGGTGGTGCATTATCCCAGAGGCGTAGCCGAGCAAGATGCTTATTGGCTGGTAATGAGTCATGGCTTTCGCGGCTCTAAGGACGGAAATGGCAGAGCGGTGGATCTGGCGGAACAGGTGTGCGCTAAAGGTATGGGAGTGCTTCGATTTGATTTTACACCCTGTGAGTCTTTGGACAGGCAAGTTGAAGAACTACTTTGCGTGACCGGGTGGATGCAGCGCCAAGGATGGGGGTCAGTAGTTCTTTTGGGGCGCAGTATGGGAGGTTGCGCGTCGTTGCTGGCTGCCGGTCAATTGGGCAAGAGGGTGAAGGGACTTTGCTTGTGGGCGACTCCTAGCGATTTGCAGGTGACCTTTCAAAACGCCTTAGGGTTGGCTGCATATAGGCAATTACAGCAAGGAAATCGATTGGAATTGCAGGATGAATGGGGGTATCTCCGGTTGGAAGCGGATTTCGTTAAGGGCTTCGCGACAGTGAATCTGCCGGGAAAGTTGGCGGCATTGGGAGCAGCGTTTCCTGTGCTGATTTTGCATGGCTCAGAAGACGAATTGGCGCCAGTGGAACAGGCGCTGGCTTATGCAGAGGCTGCCAAAGGTCCTTGTGAACTGGTTGTTTTAAAAGGAGCGGACCATCAATTCAGCGAGCATTTTCAGGAAAGCGCAGCAGCGGTAGTGGCCTGGGTGGAGTCGTGGTATACAAAAATATCCAGTTCATGTATACTGTAAGAAAAAAGATACTATTGCGGCAATTGCTGCTTCCTAAGTGTTGCAGCCGGGATGGCAAGGGAGCGTGAGGCAGGCGTCGTGCCGGGCAGGCAAGGAGGGTATGTATGGATTTTCAATGGACCCAAGATCAAGTGGACTTGAAAAACATGACCCAAGAATTCATTGCAAAAGAAGTTGCGCCATATGCGGGAGAGATGGACGCTGCAGGCGGACTGAGGCCGGGCTTGCAGGAAAAGTTTCATGAAATGGGCCTGTTGAACTTGATTGTTCCTGAAGAATATGGCGGTCCTGGACTTGATGCGCTGACCGTAGCGCTGCTGTACGAGGAAATAGGAAAAGGCTGTGCCGGGGTGGCTACCAGTATTGCCGCCAATGCGTTGGCGGCGTATCCAATATTGTTGTTAGGGACGGAAGAGCAAAAGAAGTTCTTTTTTGACAAATTAAATGAAGGAAAATTGGCCGCGTTTGCGCTGACAGAGCCGAATGCAGGTTCAGATGCTGGAGGCGTTGTTACGTCTGCTGTAAAGGATGGCAATGAATATATTTTAACTGGCAATAAATGCTTTATTACCAATGCTTCCAGTGCGGAAATATTTGTTGTTTTTGCCAATACGCGTAAAGCGGCGGGCATTCGCGGGTTGACAGCGTTCCTTTTGACTAAAGGAACTCCTGGTTTCTCTGTAGGAAAAAAAGAAGAAAAAATGGGGATTTGCGCCTCTGATACTTGCGAATTGATTCTCGACGGTGTGCGAGTACCGGAAGAACACCGCATTGGCCGAGAAGGCGAAGGTTTTAAACTGGCTATGAAAACGCTGGATGCGGCCCGACCTTTGGTAGGAGCCGTATCTGTGGGGATATCTCAGGCGGCTTTAGATTGTGCAGTGAAATATGCAAAGGAACGACAGCAGTTTAGTAAGCCTGTGGCGTCTTTCCAATTGGTGCAGGCGATGGTGGCCGATATGGCTATGCAAATCGAGGCGGCTCGGTTATTAGTGCATAAGGCTTGCTGGCTAAAAGATCAAGGAATGTCCTATTCCAAGGAAGCGGCGATGGCCAAATGCTTTGCTTCTGATGTAGCTATGAAAGTGACCGTAGATGCCGTACAGGTAATGGGAGGCTATGGCTATTCGAAAGAGTATCCGGCGGAAAAATATATGCGTGATGCTAAGATTATGCAGATTTATGAGGGAACGAACCAAATTCAGCGTTTGGTAATTGCCAATGCTGTGTTGTATTGAAGAATAGGCTGCAGAAAAGCTTCCGTTTTGACGGAGGCTTTTTTATTTACTGAATTTTAACAATTCCATAGCGTGAACTTTACATAGAATTTTTATACTGGAAGAGGTAGAAAAATACATAGTAGGAGGAGATTGTGTGAACAAGAAAAAATGGCTCATGCCCTGTGCTGCGCTAGCGGTGATGGTGGCGATTTTGGCGGCTCTGGCTATGCCTCAGACAAATGCAGTGGCTGATGCGGCTAACGATCAGGCTTACTACGGGAAAAAAGCGAAATACGTATTTTACTTTATTGGAGACGGTATGGCGTTAAGTCAGATTAATTCCACAGAGATTTTTAAAGGGACTCAGAATGGCAACGGACCTATGGGCAGGCAGCCTATGAATTTTACCGCCTTTTCTCATCAGGGCGTGCAGAGAACACAGTCGGCAGATACATTCATTACGGAGTCAGCTGCCGCAGGAACCGCTTTGGCGACTGGCAACAAAACCAATAATGACATTTTGGGCATGGATCCTACAAAGAGCGTTAAGTTTAAAACCATGGCGGAAATGGCCAAGGAAAAAGGCATGAAAGTAGGCATTGTCTCCAGCGTATCTTTGGATCATGCGACTCCAGGCGCTTTTTACGCGCATCAGCCGACTCGCAAAAACTATTATGAAATTGGTCAGGAACTAATCAACAGCAATTTTGATTATTTTGCCGGCGGCGGTCTGTTGGCGCCTACGGGTAAGAAAAAAGATCAGCCTAACTTATTGGAGCTTGCTAAACAGAAAGGCTATCAAGTAGCTGTTTCAACGGAAGAAATTCAAAAACTCGGCAAGGGTGCTGGGAAAACGATCGCTATAGCTCCGGATCTGGCGGCGGAAGAAGCTATGTCGTATGAAATTGATCGAGGAGAAAAAGTGTCTTTGGCAGACTTTACTCGCAAAGGGATTGAAATGCTTGATAATCCAAACGGTTTCTTCATGATGGTGGAAGGCGGCAAAGTCGACTGGGCCTGTCATGCGAATGATGCAGCAACAACGGTAAAAGATGTCGTGGCTTTTGAAGAAGCTATCGCAGAAGCGCTGAAGTTTTATGCCAAACATCCGGATGAAACTTTGATTGTCGTTACTGGCGACCATGAGACTGGCGGCATGACCATTGGCTTTGCCGGGACTGGGTACAAGACGTTTTTTAGTAAATTGGGTGGACAGACCTTGTCTTATGAAGAATTTGACAAGCAGATCAAAACCTACCGCGATCAAGTGGGCGCTTCTAATGCCAATTTGGATGACTGGCTGCCTGCTTTGGCTAATCAATTTGGTATGAACGAATTGACTGCCTACGAGAAAAGTCGCTTGAATCAAGCGTTGGCCGCCAGCATGATCGATCCGAAAAAACGTCCAACTGACGAAGAAACTACCTTGGCATACGGACCCTATGAACCCTTTTCTGTAACGGTGACGCACCTGTTGAACCAGCGTGCAGGAATTGGCTGGACCACCTACGCTCATACCGGCGTGGCCGTGCCTGTGTATGCCCAAGGAACCGGCAGCGGTGTGTTTGAGGGATATTATGATAATACGGATGTGGCCAAGAAAATAATGAATATCATGGGTGTTGCCAAATAATGAAACGAGATCGAATCGTTGTCATTGTCATTTTATTATTGTCCTTCGGTTTATACTGGCTGCCAAGCCAGTTTGAACCGGAGGAAGACGGCTATGTGCGGGCCCAAGGCAGGGTGCTTTCAGTTGATAATGAACATGTTTACGCCCGAGGGGTAGTTCGCACCGGCGTACAGGAGGTTGTGCTGCAGATTATGGACGGTCCGTATGAAGGAAAGACCATTGTTTGCAGCAATACGCTTTTAGGGAAACTGGAGATGGATAAGATGTTCGCCTCTGGCGATATGGCGCTGGTGACTATCAAGGGGACGGCAGGCGAGATTCAGGCCGCCAATGTAGTGGATCATTATCGCTTGTACGCAGAGGGGTTGCTCTTTTTTCTCTTTGCAACGCTTTTGTGCTGGTATGCCCGCTGGACGGGACTGAAAGCGCTTCTTTCTTTTGTATTTACCGTTTTGGTTTTGTGGAAGGTGTTGTGGCCGCTGGTTTTACTTGGGTGGGATCCAGTGCTTGTGTCCGTCTTAGTTGTAGCGGCTATTGTCGGTACGGTTACGCTGTTGGTTATCGGCTTTAACCGCATTGCATTAGCGGCTTTTTGCGGTACTATAGGAGGCGCTTTAGGGGCTGTATTGCTGGCGTTTTTATTCGGACAGCTATTTCGGGTTCACGGTGCGGTTTTGCCATATGCGGAGACTTTGTTGCATATGGGGTATGCTCAGCTAGACCTGACGAGAATGTTTTTTGCTGGAATTATGCTGGCGTCTTCCGGGGCGATGATGGATGTAGCTGTTGATATTGCGGTGGCTGTCGGCGAGCTGAAATGTAAGAGGCCAGACCTAGCGAGAAGCGAGGCTATTGCTTCCGGAATGCATATTGGGCGGGCGGTAGTGGGCACGATGACGACTACGCTTCTTTTAGCTTACAGCGGTTCCTTTATGGCGCTGATGATGGTTTTTATTGCCCAAGGGACGCCAGTAGTCAATGTTCTGAATTTGACGTATGTGGCAGCAGAAATACTGCACACCTTAACCGGCAGTATCGGAGTAGTTCTGGTGGCGCCCTGTACGGCTTTGTTGGCAGGAGTACTGTTGGCGGAACCTTCATCTGTGGCGGTATGTGAATTATCAGCAAAAAAGCCTTGACTTTTAAGGGCTGAACGTATTATAATTACCACTGTCCTTGGGGTTATAGCTCAGTTGGTTAGAGCGCATGCTTGACATGCATGAGGTCAGCGGTTCGAGCCCGTTTAACCCCACCAATTAACAAGTAAAGCTCCCGTGTACGGGAGCTTTTTTTTGTCGTGGCAGGGAAAACGGCGATGCATAGGGAATTCATAAACGATAAGAAACAATACTCCAGGGGGCGAACGGATATGATGAAAATTACGCGGGTGGATGCAACGTTTTGTACTGATAAACTGCAGGAATCTAAAGAATTTTATATGAATTATTTTGATTTTGAATTAGTGTATGAGAGTGATTGGTATTTGGAAATGATGGTTCCGGGCATGCCGACCAGCGGTTTGAGCTTTACCTTGCCGCGCCGAGATGAAGGGGAATTTTTTTGCGGTACCGGCACCATTCTTTCTTTTGAAGTGCCCGATGTGCAGGCCGAGTACCAGCGTTTAAAAGACGCGGGGTTGTCGCTTGTGCAATCGCTCCAGGATAAGCCTTGGGGAGAGCGCAGCTTTGTTGTGGATGATCCTAATGGAATTCATCTTTATATTTATGAAGCGATCCCGGCGACTCCGGAGTATCAAAAAATCTATGATTCCTTTCGGCAGGCTCGTTGATGAGCAATTCACTTCTTAATTTGCAGTTGTCGATTGAGGCTAACACAGATCAGATTATTGCTTGGCGTCGGCACTTTAGAAAACATCCGGAGCTAAGCGGGCAGGAAAAGGCCACGCAGAAAAAAATGCTCGATATACTTGGCAAAATGGGTTTGTCACCGCGCAAAGTTGCTGGTACAGGTATTGTCGCTGATATTGTCGGCGGGCGTGCTGCGTCGAAAATAGTGGCTTTGCGGGCGGATATGGATGCACTGTCGGTAGAAGACCAGGGACCGGAAAGCTACCGCTCGTGCATGTCTGGTATTTGTCATGCCTGCGGCCATGATGGGCATATGGCTGGCTTATTGGGCGCTGCTGCAGCCTTGGTGCAGCAGCGAGAACAGCTTTCGGGAACCGTGCGGTTGTTGTTTCAGCCTTGTGAAGAAAATTTTCCTAGCGGCGCGCAGGCGCTGATTGACGAAGGGGCGCTGGAAGGCGTAAGCGCTATTGTGGGATTGCATTTATGGCAGCCATTGCCGGCGGGAATGATTGCCGCTGTGCAAGGGCCGGTAATGGCTAGTCCGGATGCTTTTGAAATTATCGTGCAAGGAAAAGGCGGTCATGCTTCCATGCCGTTTCAGACAGTAGACGCTCTTGCGGCAGGGGCGCAAATTGCTGTGGCGTTGCGCGGCTCTGTTAGCGCGGTGATTGATCCGCTGGAACCGGCAGTATTGGCGCTGGGCATGCTTCAGGCGGGGGACGCTTTTAATGTTATTCCAGGGAAGGCTGTTTTGAAAGGAACCATTCGCAGCTTTTCTCAGTCCGTACGGGAGACTTTGTTTCAGCGCTTGGAACAAGTGTGCCGAGGGATTTGCGAAGCTGAAGGCGTTGCGTATGTGTTAAAGCGCATTTATGGGCATGATCCTGTTGTTAATGAGCCGGCTGTGACGGCCATTGTTGCTCAAGAAGCGGCGGCGGTGGCGGGAGCCGAAAATGTAAAGCGGGATTTTCCTCCGGTCATGGTAGGGGAAGATTTTTCTTGCTATTTGGCTAAGGTTCCGGGGACGTTCTTACTCGTCGGCGCTGGCAATGAGGGAAAGGGCATTTCTTTTCCGCATCATCATCCGCGGTTTGATATTGATGAGGCGGCCTTGCCGATCGGAGCGGCCGTATTGGCGCGCAGCGCCTGGACGCTGTTGGAAAAGGCTTGAGATAAAGACCATGAAGCGTTGCGTTCATGGTCTTTTCAATGGCTTTTCGGCACTTGAAAGGATGCTTGGAACACGGTATTATTAATAAATATGTGTTGCACGATAAAGCGCAACAATAAGGAGAGGTGAAAGGCTTTGGGACAGCGCAGGGCCATCATTTCCTCGATTCAGCCCGGCAGCATTGCCGAAGAAATTGGCCTACAGCCAGGCCATGAAATTCTTTTGGTGAACGGCCAGGCGATGGAGGATGTTATCGATTGGAGTTTTGCCGTGGCCGACGAAGAAGTTGTGCTGACGGTGCGGACGGAAGACGGCGATGAAGTCGTAGAGATTGAAAAAGAATATAATGAAGAACTGGGAATTGAGTTTGATGAAGCTGTTTTTGACGGCATTCGTCGTTGCGGCAATCGCTGCATTTTTTGCTTTGTCGACCAAATGCCGTCGGGAATGCGGCAAAGCCTGTATGTAAAAGACGATGATTATCGGATGTCTTTTTTGTATGGGAATTTTATTACTCTGACCAATGTGCGCCAGGCGGACTGGGAGCGTATTTTCCGCCTGCATTTATCTCCTCTTTATATTTCCGTGCATGCTACTGACGGCGCCGTGCGTGCCGCTATGCTGAATCAGCCGAAAGCGGCGGAAATTCTGCCGCAGTTGCAACGGCTGGCAGAGGCAGGCATTGAAATGCATACGCAGGTAGTTTTATGCCCTGGGCATAACGACGGCGAGGTGCTGCAAAAAACCATTGCTGATTTATACGCGTTGCGTCCGGCTGTGCAGTCGCTGGCTATTGTGCCGGTGGGCCTGACGCAGCATCGCCAGGGCTGTGCGGAGCTGAGAGGCCTTACGCCGGAAGAGGCGGGGCGGATTATTGACGAGGTCGCTCTTTGCCAAGAACGTTTCTTGAAAGAGGCTCAGACGCGTTTTGTCTTTTTGGGAGATGAATTTTATCTGGCAGCGGAACGTTCTTGGCCGACAGAAGAGGCTTATGAAGGGTTTCCGCAACTGGAAAACGGCGTAGGCATGGTGCGCGATTTTTTAACGGACTGGGAACGGCAACTGCAGGAGGTGCAAAACACTCAGCCTGCGGCAGAAGATATCTGGATTGTAGCAGGAGCATCAGCGTCCAAGGTGCTGGAGCCGTTGCTGGCAGGTCCTTTGTGGCAGCATGTGCGAGTGATAGAGGTAGCCAATGAGTTTTTCGGGCCAGCCATTACCGTGACAGGCCTTTTGACAGGCGGCGATATTATAAAAGCGTTGCAACGGGAAGGAGCGCGCCCACAGCGCTTGATTCTGCCGGGAGTGGCTTTGCGCAAGGGAGAGGCCATCTTCCTTGACGATATGACGCTGGAGCAGGTGAGTGAACAAGCTGGCTGCGACGTGCGCATTGCTCATGGGGCGGAAGACCTGTTTGGCTTGCTGAGGGGGCGAATCCTTTGAAACGCTTGGGCTTAATCCAGGTGTATACCGGCGATGGCAAAGGGAAGACGACAGCGGCATTGGGCTTAGCGCTAAGGGCTTGGGGAAAAGGCTGGAGGATTGCGATTGTGCAATTCATGAAGGATGATCCAGAGTATGGCGAGGTAAAGGCGCTCCAAGAGTTGGATGGGATCGACTTGTTTCCTGTGGGGAGAAATGATTTTGTCAATTTGGACCAACCCGAGGAAATCGATCGTCGATTAGCGCGGCAGGGCTGGGAATTAGCCAGGTCTTTTTTTGAAAAAGGCGATTATGAGATGGTTGTTTTGGATGAAATTAATATCGCAGTTGCATGCGGTTTGCTGGCGGAAGCGGAAGTTGTCGCCGCGTTGTGGCAGCATAAGAAGCGGCCGCAGCCGCGCGCAGAGATTGTGATGACCGGGCGTTACGCTACGCCAGGAATAATGGCGGAGGCGGACTTGATTACGGAGATGAAGGAACTGCGTCATCCTTTTGTGCAAGGCATTGAAATGCGTGAAGGGATTGACCATTGAGCCGGACTGCAGGGTTGCGGCGGAAAGAAGGTGCGAGACATTGAGCAAACCGATAGTGGCCATTGTTGGCCGGCCGAATGTTGGCAAATCTACTTTGTTTAACAAGATAGGCAAGAAGAGAGTATCCATTGTGGAAGACATGCCAGGGGTAACCCGGGACCGTATTTATATGGACGGCGAGTGGCTGGGAAAAGAATTCACCATGATTGATACTGGCGGGATTGAAATTGAGACAGAAGATAAAATCTTGAGCCAAATGCGCCACCAGGCCCGCCTGGCTATGGAAGAGGCGGACGTTATTGTATTTGTCGTAGATGGCAAAACAGGAGCGACCAATGCTGATGAAGAAGTAGCTCACATGTTGCGCGGCACAAGGAAACCAGTTGTGCTAGCCGTGAACAAGGTGGATCATATCAATCAAGAAATGGTTATTTATGAATTTTACAACTTGGGTTTGGGCGATCCTATCGGTATTTCCGCCGCCAATGCTATGGGCTTGGGCGATCTGCTAGACGCGGTAGTTGCTTCTTTTCCCGCCGATGCAGAGACGGAAGCGGTTGAAGAAGATGTAATCAAAGTGGCGGTAATTGGTCGGCCGAATGTTGGCAAATCATCTTTGGTTAATGCCATGATTGGTGAGGATCGGGTTATTGTCAGTGATATTCCCGGTACAACTCGCGATGCCATTGATACGCATTTCACTAAAGACGGGCAAAAATATATGTTGATTGATACGGCGGGTATGCGTCGTAAAGCAAAGATTGAAATGCCGGTTGAGCGTTACAGTGTTGTTCGTTCCCTGCGAGCTGTGGATCGAGCTGATGTTGTGCTAATGGTGATTGATGCCGAGGAAGGCGTAACTGAACAAGATAAGAAAATTGCAGGTTATGCTCACGAAGCAGGCCGCGCTTGTGTGATTGTCGTCAATAAATGGGATTTGGTAGAAAAAGACAGCAAAACCTCTTTGCGTTATACGGAAGCCATTCGCAACGAGTTGGCCTTTTTGCAGTATGCGCCGGTCGTTTATTTGTCAGCTTTGACCAAACAGAGGGTGCCGAGGGTGACAGAGCTTGTTAAATATGTGGCGGAACAGCACAATATGCGTGTGAAGACCAGCGTGTTGAATCAAGTGGTTGAAGACGCAGTAGCGATAAATCCGCCGCCCACAGGACATGGCAAGCGGCTCCGTATCTATTTTGCTACCCAGGCGGATGTGCAGCCGCCGACGTTTGTCTTTTTTGTTAACGAAGCGGAATTGATGCATTTCTCGTATCTGCGTTTTCTGGAAAATCGCTTGCGTGAGAGCTTTGGCTTTGAAGGTACGCCGCTAAAATTGGTAGTGCGTAACCGCAAGGAAAAGGAAGATGCTTAAAAAGGAGGCTGCATTGTGGAGTTTCTTTGGATTGTCGCTGTGAGCTATCTGGTGGGGTCCGTTCCCAACGGTTTATTATTGGGGAAAACTTTTTGGCATACAGATCTGCGCCAATTAGGCAGCTGTAATATTGGTGCAACCAATGCGTTTCGGGTGCTGGGGCCGTGGCCTGCTTTCTGGGTGTTTTTGACAGACGCCGCCAAGGGGGTTTTTGGCGTCTGGCTGGCTAGCCAAATGGCGGCGCCTCCTCTTTGGTTGGTAGCGGCTGGCATTGCAGCTATTGCGGGACATAATTGGTCCGTTTTTCTAGGATTTAAAGGCGGCCGCGGTGTGGCGACCGGTTTAGGGGTTATTGCTTTTTTGGTACCTAAGGTGACGTTGCTTGTTTTTGCGGTTTGGGCGCTGATTGTTTGGCTGACCCGCTATGTATCGCTGGCTTCTATTGTGGCGGCGGCATTGGTTCCTGTATGCATGTGGTTTTTCGGAGAAGAACCGGCTGTTTTAGCATTTGGAGTGTTGGCGGCCGCCTTTGTTATCGTGCGTCATCGACCCAATATTCAACGCTTGCTGAGAGGCGAAGAATCAAAGATTCGTTCAGGTAAGCGCTGACTAAGGCAGGAGTTTGGCATTCTAGAAAGAATATATTTCCTAAAGGAGGGACTGGCATGAAAGAAACAATAGCAGCTTTGCTGCAATGTAAAAATTGGGCGTTAGTAGGAGCGACCTCCAACAAAGGGAAATTTGGCTATAAAATTTTTCAAGTGATGCGGAACAATGGCTTGCATGTCCTGCCTGTCAACCCGGGCTTGCAAGAAATTGAAGGCCAGCCTTGCTACGCTTCTTTGGCGGATTTGCCGGAACCGGTTGAAGCGGTAAATGTCGTAGTACCTCCGAAGGTTGCTTTGGGAATTTTAGAGGAATGCCAGCGCCTGAATATCTCCAAAGTCTGGCTGCAACCGGGAGCTGATACGGCGGAAGTGGTGGAAAAGGCCAAAGAACTAGGATTGCAGGTGGTCTATGACGCGTGTATCATGATCGAATTAAGGCACAAAGGAGGAGTATAAATGGCTACTTTGAAAGAAGTAAATGATGCAATGTACCAGGAGGAAGTGTTGGATGCGAAGCAACCGGTGTTGGTTGATTTTTGGGCGCCCTGGTGCAGCTATTGCAACAAGCTGACTCCTGTTTTAGAAGAGATATCGTCGGAACTGGCGGATAAACTGAAAATCGTAAAAATCAACGTCGATGAAAATCGCTCGCTGGCTCAACGCTATGACATTAAAGGTCTGCCAACGATGATGCTGGTTAAGGATGGAGAGGCAGCGGAAAAAATCGTCGGTTTTTTGCCGAAGGCTTCCATTTTAGGAAAGATCGAACCCCTGCTTTAAAATAAGCCAATAAAATAAGGCATACGAAAAGGCCGCCAAAAGGCGGCCTTTTCGTATGCCTTATTTTATTGGGCAATCGCTTGGTTTAACGAGGAGATTAGCGCTTCAATGTCAATGCCATGAGCGCTGGCGCCTTGTTCAATGTTTTCAAAGCGAGCGGCGGCGCAGCCTAGGCAGCCCATGCCGAAATTGCGGAATACGTCCACAGTTTCAGGATGTTGTTGGACTACTTCGATGATGCTCATGTCTTTTGTGATGGTGTTCATAATGTTCCTCCTAGTACTCTCTGTTCTTGTAGAACTGATTCTATGATTTATATTATATCATCGATCTGCTAAGATCACACCTTGAAAGCGATTTTTTTCTGTTGCAATACAAGGAAAGGCGAAAAAAATGCGCTAATTTTGCAAAAAGACTAAAAATAGGTCAAAAGTCTTGATGTCTAGGGCGTTTGCTCTTTTTTCATAAAAAATGTAAAAAACATGGAAGTTTTAGCAGGATTTTTCCTAATGAATCCGAATATGCATAAATGTGGGTTAAAGTGGAGGGAAGTGGGTGATAAAGGTGCTTTTGGGAGAGTATCAACATACTTTAGACGCCAAAGGTCGCCTGATTTTGCCTGCTAAATTTCGCGAAGAGCTAGGAGAAAGTGTTATCTTTACCAAAGGGCTTGATGCTTGCTTGTTTGGTTACTCCGTATCGGAATGGAGTATTTTAGAGGAAAAATTGAAAAAATTGCCGCTTGCTAAGCCAGAAGCCCGAGCTTTTGCACGATTTTTCTTTGCAGGAGCAGCAGAAATAGGGTATGATAAACAAGGAAGAATATTACTTCCGCCCGTGCTGCGTGAACATGCACGGTTAGAAAAAGATGTTGTCGTCATCGGAGTATCAAATCGTATCGAAATTTGGAGTCAAAGCGCTTGGTCTGCTTATAATGAAGCGCTGGCTCCGAGCGTGTCGGATTTGACCCAGGAGTTAGTGGATCTGGGGATTTGATGACGAGGAGGTTTGTTTTGCAAGAGTTTCACCATGTCAGCGTACTGATGGAAAAAACCGTGCAGGCGGTATTAAAGGATCCTGCGGGGATTTATGTGGATTGTACTTTGGGCGGAGCTGGCCATGCAAAATGGTTAGCGGACCAATTGAGCGCACAAGGTCGTTTAATAGGTATTGATCAGGATCCTGCGGCGTTGGCGGCTGGCAAAGAAAGATTGCACGGCGTGGCGTGCCAAGTGGATTTAGTTCATAGTAATTTTTCTCGTCTTGACGATGTTTTGCAGGAATTGGGTGTGGAAAAGGTCAACGGCATCGTTTTTGACCTTGGTGTTTCCTCTCATCAATTGGATGTTGCAGAACGTGGGTTTTCGTATCAGCAGGATGCTCCTCTTGACATGCGGATGAATCCGCAGCAGGCGCTTAGTGCTTACGATGTGGTCAATATATACGAAGAAGAGAAATTGGCGCACATCATTAAAGAATTCGGGGAAGAGCGTTGGGCTAAGCGCATTGCATCCTTTGTTGCAAGTGCTCGGCAGACAGCTCCTATCGAGACGACTGGCCAATTAGTGGATATTATCAAACGAGCGATTCCAGCTGCCGCTCGGCGAGATGGGCCGCACCCGGCCAAACGCACCTTCCAGGCGATTCGGATTGAAGTGAACCACGAATTGGAAATTTTGCAAGGTGCGTTTCGTACAGCCATTGAACACTTACTCCCAGGCGGGAGATTGGCTATTATTACTTTTCATTCATTAGAAGACCGTGCAGCGAAACAAGCGTTGGCTGCAGCTGCGAAGGGATGTATTTGTCCGCCTAAGTTCCCTGTCTGCATGTGCGGGCAGCAGCCGCAAGTGCGGTTGGTAGGAAAGGCGATTACGCCTTCCAGCCAAGAGTTAGAGAACAATCCCCGGGCGAGAAGCGCCAAATTACGTATCGCTGAAAAACTTGGCAGGTAATTAGATCCAAGGAGGGACTTGCATGTTGGCTCAACAAAGACAGGAGTGGAAATATCCTGTAGAAGAACAGCAACATACACCTGCAAAAATCTCTCGTAAGCAGCCGCAATGCGATGTTCGCTTGAGGGCGAGAGTGGGCTTGCTTGTTTGCGGTATAGCATTGTTGGCTATTGTTGGTGCAGTTTGCAGTGAGTTCGTTGTAACGACTGGCTATTCGGTTGTAAAGACGAAATCTCAAATTATGGCATTGGAAAAAGAGAATGAGCAATTGCAGTTGGAAATTGCTCAACTTAAAGCGCCGCAGCGTATTCAGGCTGTTGCCACGCGTGAGTTGGGGATGGTGACTCCGCAAAACTTGTATTGTATTTCTCCGCAGACGGCTCCTAATTATGCCTCGGTGGAAACACAGGATAATCTTTGGGATCGTGTAAAAGCCAACTTAAAAGGTGCTACAGCGCAAGCAGGCACTAATCGTTAAGGTATTATATGTTTTATTAATAGAGTTATGAAAAGCAGCCAGTACGGTTGCTTTTTCGTATTTTGTCATACTTTCGTGATTGGACTTTTTTTATAGTAATCGTTACAATTAATAGCAAGTAAATGCAGAACAGAGGAGATGTACTGATGCGAAAGATGCTGTCAGAACTTATAGCGTTATTGCCGGAAGCCCAATGTCAAGGAAATGGCGGGGCTGTAATTACGAGCATTACCCAGGACTCCAGGCAGGTAAAAAAGGGAAGCCTGTTTGTTTGTTTGCCTGGTAGTAAAGTAGACGGGCATGATTTTGCTGAAAAAGCAGTGGCGGCGGGAGCGGTGGCTTTGTTAGCGGATCGGCCTCTAACAGTTGCTGGGGCGGCTGTGGTTGTAGTTCCAGATGTACGTGAAGCTATGGGACGCATTGTTCCTTTTTTTTATGACAGACCGACAGAAAAACTGCGCTTGCTAGGGGTCACCGGCACAAACGGCAAAACTACTACGACCTATTTATTAAAAGCTATTTTGGAGGCGGCAGGCTATCGAGTAGGACTGATTGGGACCATTCAGTCGCTCATAGGCGATGAAAAGGTTCCTGCTAAGAATACGACGCCTGATGTAATTGAACTTCAGGAATTGTTGTGGCGCATGGCGGAAGCCGGGATGGATTATGTCGTAATGGAAGTATCTTCGCATGCTTTGGCCTTGAACCGTGTTGCCGGCTGTGAATTTGATACGGCGATGTTTACGAATATGACGCAGGATCATTTGGATTTTCATAAAACTTTTGATGAATACGCAGCAGCCAAAGCGCGTTTGTTCTCTCTTGTTTCACAAGGAATAAGCAAAACAGGGAAACATGCGGTGATTAATGCGGATGATGCAGCAGCGGATGTTATGAGGCAAGCGGCAAACTGTGACATACTTACGTATGGAATCGAGAATAAAGAAGCGGATTTGTTGGCTAAAGAGGTTCAAGTGACGCCAGAAGGCGCGCGTTTTATGTTGCGGCGAAAAGGCGAGGAACAGCCAGTCAAATTGCTTCTTACAGGACGCTTTAATGTTTACAATGCATTAGGCGCCATTGGGGCGGCCTTAAGTGAAGGCGTGGCTTGGACGGTAATACAAGAAGCATTGACATCCTTTGCTGGCGTGCCAGGGCGTTTTGAACGAGTAGATGGCGGTAAGGAATTTGCTGTTATTGTTGATTATGCTCATACCCCGGACGGTTTGGAAAACATTCTACGTACAGCCAGAGAGATGAAGCCTGCCCGAGTGTTGACCGTATTTGGCTGCGGCGGTGACCGCGATCGCACGAAGCGTCCTTTGATGGGAGCGTTGGCTGCCAAGTATAGCGATGTGGTTATCGCTACTTCTGATAATCCTCGTTCTGAAGAGCCGGAAGCTATTTTGAGTGAAATTGAAGTGGGGATTTTAAGGGAATTGCGCTCGGAGGTGCAATACGAAAAAATAGTGGATCGCCGCGAAGGCATTGGGCGCGCTTTGGAGTTGGCTCAGTCGGGAGATATCATTCTAGTGGCTGGTAAGGGACATGAAAATTATCAAATTTTAAAAGATAAGACCATTCATTTTGATGATAAGGAAATAATTCAGGAATGGCTGCGGCAAAAGGAGGCATAAAAATGAGCGCTCAATTTACGTTAGCAGAAATAGTGGAAGCTACGGGAGGCACGGTGATACAGGGGGGGCGTGAGCAACAGTCTTGCGCTGGGGTTTCAACCGATACGCGCGCATTGCAGCAAGGTGAACTTTTTGTGGCGTTGGTTGGGGATTCCTTTGACGGTCACCACTTTTTAGCTAATGCAGTAGACGCCGGTGCGGCGGCTCTTGTGGTGCAGCGCGAAGAGGCGGTGCTGGAAAACGCATTGATTCCAGTGGTTTTGGTTGCCGATACGCGTAAAGCATTGCAGGATTTAGCGCGTTTTCATCGGCTTCGCTTTACCATTCCTGTTATTGCCGTAACTGGTTCTAATGGTAAGACTAGTACGAAGGATATGGTGGCGGCAGCGTTAGGAGCGCGGTTTAATGTATTGAAAACAAAGGGTAATTTTAATAACGAAATTGGATTGCCTTTAACATTGCTATCGTTGGAAGCTTGCCATGAAGCGGCTGTAGTCGAAATGGGCATGAGAGGTTTGGGACAGATCGCAGAACTAGCGGATATTGCCAGGCCGACGCAAGGAATTGTGACAAATGTAGGAGAAACGCATTTGGAACTTCTCGGATCGGTGGCTAATATTGCTAAAGCGAAGGCGGAATTGGTGCAGGCGCTTCCTAGTGAAGGCATAGCCGTATTGAATCAGGATGATGCCTTGGTGAGGTCTATGGCGGCGCAAGCGTCTTGTCGCGTAGTTTCGTATGGCTTGAGCGAAAAGGCTGACGTATGGGCGGCGGAGGTTCATTATTCCGCGCAAGGGATTCGGTATATTTGCTGCTATAAAGAAGAACGGCAAGTAATGGAGATTCCTGCAGTAGGCGTTCATAATGTCTATAACAGCTTGGCGGCCATAGCCATAGCAAGGGAAGTAGCTGGCTTATCGTTAGCGGATATTGCTGCTGCGCTGCGGCGCTATGAGCCGAGCGGCATGCGGTTTGAATTTGAACAGACGCCGCGGTATTTATTGGTTAACGATGCTTATAATGCAAGTCCTTTATCGATGCGAGCGGCGATTGACACTGTGGTTGCTATTGCGCAGGGACGGGTTGTAGCTGTTTTAGGAGATATGCTGGAATTGGGAGATGCGGCGATTGAAGCGCATCGAGCTATTGGCGCTCATTTGGTTAACTCCGGCATACGTCATGTTGTGACAGTAGGTCCTTTGGCAGGTTATATTGCTGAAGCAGCCAGACTGGCAGGAGCGGAAATTGCTTTGGCCTGTAATGATCATGGCGAAGCGCAATATGCCTTGCGAAGCATCTTGCGTAAGGGGGATACGGTGCTTGTAAAAGGTTCGCGCGGCATGCATATGGAGGCAATTTTAGAGCGCTTGCGTTGAAATCAAATAACAAAAACAGGGAGTCATTAAAAAATGATGGAATGGATTTTGCCGGGCCTTGCCGGCTTGGCGATTGTCTTGGCGGCAGGGCCAATATTGATACCAATTTTGCATAAACTGAAATTTGGACAGAGTATTCGTGAAGAAGGACCCCAGCGTCATCTAGCTAAAGCGGGAACGCCTACGATGGGCGGTTTGCTGATGCTTTTGTCTATGACGGTAGTTACTTTGCTTTTTGGCGGGTGGCGTCCGGAAGTACTGGTAGCGTATTTGGTTTTTGTAGGGCATGGTTTGATTGGTTTTAGTGATGATTATATTAAGGTAGTCTTGAAGCGAAACCTAGGCCTGACTGCTAAACAAAAACTTTTGGGACAGGCGTTGCTTGCTGCTATACTGGCGTATGTGGCGCAGGCCTATTTGCAGCGAGGTACGGAAGTATGGCTTCCGGGAACTTCACAGATGCTGGACTTGGGCTGGGGCTATTATGCCTTTTTATTCTTTATTCTTGTTGGCGCCAGCAATGCTGTGAATTTGACGGATGGCTTAGATGGCTTAGCAGCAGGAACTATGACGATTGCCAGTGTTTGTTATGCTGTTATTGCCGCTTACTTTGGACATGAAGGGCTTGGCGCATTTGCTGTGGCGTTAGCAGGTTCCTGTTTGGGGTTTTTACGGTTTAACGCGCATCCTGCGAAGATCTTCATGGGCGATACAGGATCGTTGGCCTTGGGCGGTGCACTAGCGGCTTTGGCTGTATTAACGAAGACCGAATTGTTGTTAGGGATTGTAGGTCTTGTATTTGTAGCAGAGGCCTTGTCGGTTATTTTGCAGGTGTTTTCTTTTAAAACGACAGGCAAGCGTATTTTTCGAATGAGCCCCCTGCATCATCACTTCGAATTGGGAGGATGGTCGGAACGAAAAGTGGTTTTGGTATTTTGGTTAAGCGGCGTAGGCGCGGCGTTGGCGGCGTTGGGCGTTTTGTGGATGAGCGGCTTGCGCTGACCAACAGGAGCAGGTAGGAGGAAGACGTATGGAAATAGCAGCAAAGAAGGCTGTTGTATTAGGGGCAGGCGTGAGCGGCGTAACAGTAGCCAAAGCGTTACGCCATGTACAGGCGGATGTAACGTTGGTGGACGGTAAAGAAGCGGAGCAACTGCCGGTAGAGGTTTTGAATTTGGCGAATGAAGGGATTCATTTGCAATTAGGCGCGGAAGCGGAAGAGTGTTTGGAAGGCGCTGATTTCTTGGTCGTGTCTCCAGGCATTCCATTAAAGGCGGCGTATGTTCGCAAGGCGCAGCAAAGGGGTATTCCGGTAGTTAGTGAAGTAGAGATTGCGTATCAGCTGTGTAAAGCCCCTATGCTGGCTATTACAGGTACGAACGGTAAGACTACTACGACGACTTTGCTGGGGGACATGATCAGGGCTGGCGGTTTTAAAACGGCGGTGGGAGGCAATATTGGCGCAGGTCTTTCAGAGCAGGTGTTGGATTTGGGCGCTAATGATATGGTAGTGGCTGAAATTTCCAGTTATCAATTGGAAAGCGTACAGGAGTTTCGTCCTTGTGTTGCAGCCGTATTGAATGTGACGCCAGACCATTTAGAGCGCCATGGCACTGTAGGGCAGTATAGCCGTGTAAAAGAGAGGGTCTTTAATAAGCAGGGCGCTGAAGATGTTGTCGTGCTAAATTATGATGACCCGATAACGCGTGAAATGGCCAAACGGGCTCCAGGGAGAGCTCTTTTTTTTAGTCGCTTAGAAGCGTTGCCGGAAGGCGCCTTTGTTCGTTCAGGGGAAATAGTGATTCGCTGGCAAGGGGCGGAAGTCTCGCTGCTCAATGTAACGGAGCTAGGCCTTCCAGGCGCTCATAATGTGGAAAACGTATTGGCTGCGGCGGCAATGGCGTATGTGGCAGGCGTTACTCCGCAGGTGATATGCCAAGTGCTGCGATCATTTGAAGGCGTGGAACATCGTATTGAATTCGTGGCTGAAGTTAACAAAGTAAAATATTATAACGACTCCAAGGCCACAAATCCGGAATCGACCATTAAGGCGCTAGAAGCATTTGATACCGGAATTGTTCTTTTGGCGGGAGGCAAAGATAAAAATACAGATTTGCAGGTTATGATGAAGTTGGTTAAGGAGAAGACTCGGCACTTAATTTTATTCGGTGCGGCGGCAGCACGTTTTGAAGAAGCGGCCCGGCAAGCGGGGGTGCAGCAAATTCACCTTGTTTCCGGCGTTGAAGAAGCGGTACAAGTGGCCCGAGGGTTGGCGAGACCTGCGGAAGTAATTTTGTTGTCGCCAGCTTGCGCTAGCTTTGATCAATTTTCTAGTTTCGAAGAGCGCGGGCGCTTTTTCAAAGACTGTGTTGCAGCTCTGGAGGCGGCAACAGGAGGGCAAGCATGAAGGTGGTATTGTCCGGCGGTGGAACCGGCGGTCATATTTATCCGGCGTTGACGATTGGCGAGGAACTTTGTCGTTTGCGTCCGGGAACGGAACTTTTGTATATTGGTACAGCAAGCGGTCTTGAAGCAGATTTGGTTCCTAAGGCGGGAATCCCCTTTGCTACTGTCTCTTCTCGCGGCTTGAACCGTAAAAATTTGCTTGCTAGTATGCAAGCGGCAGCAACCGCCTTAGGCGGCGTAGGGCAGTCTATACGGTTATTACGTCAATTTCGGCCACAGGTGGTTGTAGGTACTGGCGGCTATGTTTGCGGGCCGGTGCTGTTAGCGGCATTTCTGTTAGGCATTCCGACCTTAATACAAGAGCAGAACGCTGTTGCCGGTATTACGAATCGCCTCCTTTCCCATGTTGTCGATGGCGTGGCATTGGGGTACGCTGAGGCGTCAAGCCGTTTTTCCAGCCGCTGCTGCCAAGCGGTGACCGGCAATCCGGTACGACGCGAGGTGCTGACGGCGCAACGGGAGGAAAGCTTGCAGAAATTGGGCTTGAAACGTTCGTGTAAGACGCTCCTGGTAGCTGGCGGCAGTCGAGGCGCCCGCAGCATTAATCAGGCCATGCTGGAAGTGCACGCTTCCTTAGCGGTGAGGGAAGATGTACAAGTGTTGCACATTACAGGGAAGAACGAGTATAATAACGTAGTTGACGAACTGCGGCGACGTGGGCTTTATGAAGCTCCGCGCCTTTTTGTTCGTCCCTATTTGCATGAAATGCCAGCGGCCTTAGCGGCAGCAGATTTAGCGGTATTTCGCGCCGGGGCGCTGGGAATTGCGGAATTGACTGTACGCGGCATTCCGGCAATTTTAGTGCCGTATCCGTATGCGGCGGAAAATCATCAAGAATGGAATGCGCGTGTACTGGCTAATGCTGGAGCCGCCAAAGTGTTAGGTGATGCGCAATTGGAACAAGGACTTTTGCGAGAAAACGTGTTGACATTATTGGATGATTCACAGCAGCTGGCCGCCATGGCGGAAGCCAGCAAGGCGTTGGGACGTCCCCAAGCGGCTAGGGATATTGCCGAATGGGCTGTTAAATTGGCTAAGTAGCGCTGCTTAAAGCGGCAAGGAGGAAGAAGAACGTTGCTTTCATCAACAACTAAGTATCATTTTATCGGCATTGGCGGCGCAGGCATGAGCGCATTGGCTACCATTGCTTTGGAAAAAGGAATGCATGTATCTGGTTCGGACGCGCAGGATTCCGCTACCGTAGCTCGCTTGCGCGCAGCCGGGGCTGTTGTTCATATTGGTCATAAGGAAGAACATATAACCGGTGTAGGTGCAGTAGTTGTATCTACGGCGATTCATGCCGAGAATCCGGAACTTGCGGCTGCTCTTAAACAAGGTTTGCCTGTGTTGCATCGCGCCGATGTTTTAGCGGCATTTATGTTGGAACAAGATGGGGTCGGCGTAGCCGGGGCTCACGGCAAGACGACTACCACTTCCATGTTAGGATTGATTTTTGAACGATGCGGCGCAGATCCAACAGTGATCATTGGTGGAGACGTTGATTATCTGGCGAGCAATGCCAAATGGGGACGTGGCCGCTATTTGCTGGCGGAAGCGGATGAAAGCGACGGTTCGTTCCTCAAACTTTCGCCGCAGATGGCTGTCATCACCAATATAGAAAATGATCATATGGATCACTACGGCACAATGGAAAATGTGCTGCAGGCCTTTGTTGATTTTGTAGGACGCTTGCCTGAAACCGGTAAGGCCGTTGTCTGCTTGGATAATGAAAATATTCAAGCGATTTTGCCTCGTTTGAACCGTGAAGTAGTTACGTATGGTCTGGAACGTTCCGATGCGGAATACCGCGCCTTACATATTCGTATGGAAACCGGCTGCACTACTTTTGAGGTATGGCATAAGGAACAGTGCTTAGGAGAAGTAACTTTGACGGTTCCGGGACGGCACAATGTTTCTAATGCCTTGGCTTCTATTATCGTTGCTTTGGAAGCTGGGTTGCCTTTTGCGGGTGTTGCAGCTGCTTTGCTGGAATTTCGAGGTGCGAAACGGCGCTTTCAGACAAAATATCGTGATGAAAATGTTTGGATTGTGGACGATTATGCACATCATCCGACAGAGGTGGCGACCACTCTCGTTGCGGCACGGCAAACCCAGCCTAAACGGCTTGTTTGTCTGTTTCAGCCGCATCGGTATTCGCGGACGCAGTTGTTATATCGCGAATTTGGTGCGGCTTTTGGCGCGGCGGATGTGCTTGTGTTGACAGACGTGTATTCGGCAGGTGAAGCGCCGCTTCCAGGGGTGAACGGCGAGATGCTGTTCAAGGCCGTTGTGCCCAAAGAAGGTCAGAAAGTTTATTATGTGCAGGATAAAGCCGCTTTGGCGGATTTTGCGATGAAGCAAATGCAACAGGGTGACTTGATTATGACCATGGGAGCCGGAGATATTTGGCGAAGCGGCGAAGAATTGGCGACTTTATTACAAAATAAGTAGCAAATGTGTGTAACCAACTAAGCATCCCAAGAAAGAAGGCCGAGAAGGATGAAGGAAAAGAAAATTGCTGTAGTCATGGGAGGTCCATCTACTGAGAGGGAGGTTTCCCTGCGGACCGGCAACGCTATTTTAACGGCGTTACAGCGCTTGGGGTATCAAGCAGTGGGAATTGATCTGGAACCGGCGCGGATTGAAAAACAATTGGCTGATTGCGGGGCGGAAGTAGTATTTATTGCCGTTCACGGTAAATATGGCGAAGACGGGACTCTGCAAGGGCTTCTGGAATTAAAACAGCTGCCTTATACTGGTTCTGGCGTACTGGCCAGTGCGCTGGCGATGGACAAGGTAGCGTCTAAGATGATGTTTCAAGGCGCTGATGTGCCAACACCGCGGTTTGCAGTGCTACAAGACCAAGAGGATAAGGCTGCTTTGGCTCAGGCTGTTGTCAAACAATTTGGCTTACCTGTGGTCATCAAATCGGCTGCTCAAGGATCCAGTATTGGCGTGTGCATGGTGTACAAAGCGGAAGAAGTGCAGGCTGCCTTGGAAGAAGTATTTAAGTACGGGAAGACCGCGCTGTTGGAAGAGTGCATTGTCGGTCGAGAAATTACGGTTCCCGTGTGGTGCGATGCGGCAGGAGCCGAGGCCATGCCGGTTATTGAAATTGCCCCGAAGTCCGGCGTATATGATTACCAATCTAAATATACAAAAGGAGCTTCGGAATATATTGTTCCCGCCCAACTGCCGCCGCATGTAACTTTGATGGTACAACAGGCGGCGGTGCAGGCTTGTCAGGTTTTAGGATGCTTTGGCGTTGCCAGAGCGGATATTATGCTGGATGAAAAATTGCGCCCCTACGTATTGGAAGTTAATACTGTTCCCGGCATGACGGAAACCAGCTTGGTGCCTAAAGCGGCAGCGGCTGAAGGCCATTCTTTTGAAGCGCTGTGCGAGCGGATTTTATTGCAAGCGTTGACGCGGAAATAAGCAAGAGGACAAGCTGCGCTTCCTTATAAGAGGCGCGCTTGTCCTTTTACTGCACCAATACGTGATGTTTAGCGCCCAACTTTGGGCATAAGGTCTGGTGTGACGAATGACTTTTCTAATGGTATAATCGTTATAAAATGATAAATTAGAGTAGGAGTCGATGCTATGGGCGCAGGGGCTGTTTCTCCCAAGAGAAGGTTTCGCTTTTGGCCGCTGCTGCTTTTGGGCTTGCTTTTTTGCTTTCTTGGCTTTGGCGGTTTGTGGCTTAGCGGCTCTTCTTGGCTGGCTCTAGGGCATATAGAAGTTGAAGGGTTGCAGGAGCTTTCTAAAGAGGAACTTTTGGTAATCGCGGGAATTGGGGAGCCGGTCAATTTGCTGCGAGTAAGACCGGAACTTCTGCAACATCGTTTAGAGCAAGATTTGCGTATTCGCCGGGCGGAAGTGGAGAGAAAGCTTCCTTGGAATTTGCGTATTGCTGTGGAGGAAAGGCGGCCTTTGGCGTATGTAACGGCGGCGTATGGTATTTTAGCAATAGATCGTGACGGTACGGTGCTTCATGTGCAGCGATACCTTAAAGATATGCGATGGCCCTTTATTACAGGCATTTCTGCGGGGCAAGAGTATATTGGCGATAAACTCAGTCAACCTCAGGTGATTATGGCGCTGCAATTTTTAGATCGTTTGGATGCGCAAACATTAGAGAAAGTATCGGAAGTGCATTTTTTATCTTCCGAGAGAATGCAGTTATATTTGCTTTCAGGAGCGAAGGTCCGCTTAGGTGATGGGACGAAAATGGCGGAAAAAGCGCAACGAGTAAAAGAACTGGTAGAACAATTAGGAGATAAGTTGGAACGAGTAGATTATTTCGATGTCAGTTTTGCGACACCGGTAATCAAGTTCAAGCCATAGCGCTTGAAAAGAGGAAACAGATGAAGGGAGTCAAGAACGGTGTTGTCAATTAAACAAGGGCAATGGGCCATTGCTTTGGTTTGTTTTATCTTGGGCATTATGTTGGCAGTGCAGTTTAAAACAACGGAAGATATGCGGTCCGTATTGTCGGTGCAGCGAGTAGAAGATTTATCGCAAAGGTTGCTGCAAACAGAGAAGGAACGAGATGCACTGAACAACCAGGTAAAGGAGTTACGCGAACAAGCTCTCGGAGGGCGGACTTCGAAAGAAATGCAGTTGATCCAGATGGGCGCAGGCGTTGTTGATTTGACAGGACCTGGCGTTGTGGTAACGATCAATGACAGTAAGCGGCCATCTAAACCGGGAGAAAATCCGAACTTATATGTTATTCATGATGATGATATCCTTAAAGTGATTAATGAACTTTGGGCGGCCGGAGCGGAAGCCATGTCGATCAATGAGCAGCGGCTGATTGCTTCTTCGGAAATACGCTGCGCCGGACCGACACTGTCGGTGAATAATACCCGTTCATCAGCGCCTTATGAAATTGTTGCTATAGGCGAACCTAAAACATTGGAAAATGCTTTGCGCATGCGCGGCGGCGTTGTTGAAACGCTGCAGTTCTGGGGGATTCAGGTAACTATCAAGCAAACGGAACGCGTAGCGGTTCCCGCGTATAAAGGCGCGTTTCGGTTTGAATATGCCAAACCGGCTAAGGAAGGGGGCGCACAGTAATGTACCTCCCGATTGCAGGCTTATGTTTGGGCTTATTTGTGGGTTCTCTGATACCAGGGACGGTTCCGGTTGAATATGCCAAGTATATGTCGATTGCCTTGTTGGCGTGTTTAGATACCGTTTTTGGAGGCTTGCGCGCCGGAGCGGATGAAAAATTCGACAATAGCGTATTTGTAACTGGTTTTTTTACTAATGCGTTAATGGCGGCTGGTTTGGTTTATATTGGCGAACGCTTAGGCATTGACTTGTATTATGTCGCATTATTGGCCTTTGGTTTGCGGATATTTCAAAATTTGGCGATATTACGCCGCTATTTTCTGAAAAAGTAGCTTCCGTAAAGAGGAAAATGGAAATACCGTGTGGAAGTAATTATAAGTTTTTTCGCATGCAGCAGGGCGTTTAGCCTTGACGTAAGGAGGATTTTCGTTCATGTTGGAATTTGACATGGAGTTGGAGCATCTAGCAACCATTAAAGTAGTAGGGGTAGGCGGCGGCGGAAACAATGCCGTCAATCGCATGATTGCAGCAGGATTGAAGGGCGTGGAGTTTATTTCCGTAAATACCGATGCTCAAGCTTTGCTGCAGGCACAGGCGCCTTATCGTATCCAGATTGGGGAAAAGCTGACCAAAGGCCTAGGCGCGGGCGCTAATCCGGAAGTTGGTGATTTAGCCGCTCAGGAAAGCCGCGAAGAGTTGATTAAGGCCTTGCGAGGGGCCGATATGGTGTTTGTGACCGCTGGCATGGGCGGCGGTACTGGAACTGGCGCTGCGCCGGTTGTTGCCGAATGTGCTCGAGAAGTAGGAGCTCTTACGGTCGGCGTAGTTACAAAGCCGTTTTCTTTTGAAGGGAAGCGCCGCTTTAAGCAAGCGGAAAAAGGAATTGCTAATTTAAAAGAACGCGTGGATACGCTAATTACAATTCCGAATGATCGTTTGATGCAGGTAGTCGATAAGCGGACGCCCATTATGGAAGCCTTTCGGATTGCCGACGATGTATTGCGGCAAGGTGTTCAAGGCATTTCTGATTTGATCGCTGTTCCTGGTTTAATTAACTTGGATTTTGCCGATGTGAAGACGATAATGAGCGATACCGGCTCGGCGTTGATGGGAGTAGGCGTTGCTGCGGGAGAAGGACGAGCCATTGCGGCGGCGGAAGCGGCTATTAAGAGTCCTTTGTTGGAAACTTCCATTGATGGAGCCAAAGGAGTACTGCTGAATATTACCGGTGGTACTAATTTAAGCTTGTTCGAGGTTAACGAGGCGGCGGCTATCATTGAACAGGCCGCAGATCCGGAAGTGAACTTGATTTTTGGTGCTGTCATTGACGAAACTTTGCAAGATGAAGTCAGGGTTACGGTTATTGCGACCGGTTTCGATCAACGCTCGGCGCGGTCTGTACAAGTTGGCGGTAATGAAGGCAAAAAGGAACGAGTGGGACAAGTTCCTGACTTTAGCCTAGACGTGCCGGTCTTCATGCACAAGAGGTAATTCGCAAAGAGCATGGGACTCCCATGCTCTTTTTTCTTAAATGAGAGCCACTGCAAGGGTAGGGAGTATGCTAGGGGGAACAAAATATGTCGTCGATTTCAGAACGCCTGCAGGCGGTGGAAGGGAGAATCGCGAAGGCGTTGGCCTCTCGCAAATCCGAAATCGAGCAGCCAGGACCGGTTTGCCTAATTGCTGTGAGTAAAAACCATGCTGTTGAAGCAATTGAAGAAGCTTTAGAAGCGGGACATTCGGTGTTTGGTGAAAATCGGGTCCAAGAAGCTTTGCCTAAAATAGAACATATTGGCGTTAAGGCGCAATGGCATCTAATTGGTCATTTGCAGACTAATAAGGCCAAACAAATCGTTGGAAAAGTTGCGCTGATTCACTCCGTAGATAGTGAACGGTTGTTGCAGCAAATTGAGCAGGAAGCGGCTAAACAAGGTGTTTGTCAGGAAGTATTGTTGCAGGTGAATGTTTCAGGTGAAGAAAGTAAATTTGGTATGGAACCGAGTAAAGTATGGGAACTTTCTAGGCAGGCTGCGCAATGGCCGCATGTGAAAATAAAAGGCTTAATGACGATTGCTCCCTTAGCAGAGAATGTTGAGTCGGTGCGGCCTGTATTTCAGGAAGGTTATAGCTTATTTGCAGCTTTACGGGCGGCGTTACTGCCGCATTGTGAGTGGCAGTGGCTTTCCATGGGCATGAGTAATGATTTTGAGGTTGCCATTCAAGAAGGCGCCAATATGGTGCGTGTCGGTACGGCGTTATTCGGAGCTAGGCAATATGCTCCAAAGGAGGAAGGTTAGATGAAATTTATAGAAAAAGTGTGCGGCACATTGGGATTGATCGAGCCGGGAGACGCTAAGGAACAAGAACAACAATCGCAGCAACCTGCTGCTGAAGAACGTGCGCCGCGCAGCGCCAGACCTTCTGCGGTACAGAATAATGTGGTTAATTTGCCGAATACCTCCATGGGGAGCGCAGCGGCTGCTTCTAAGCAGATGAAGGTCATGGTTGTAGAGCCGGCTGCCTTTGATGATGTACAGCATGTGGCGGATTATTTGAAAAATCGCAAACCGGTAGTCGTTAATTTTGAAGGTACCGATAAAGACGTAGCTAAGCGCATGATTGATTTTATGAGTGGCACCACCTATGCATTAGGAGGCAGTATTCAAAAAGTGGGACATCATATTTTCCTTTGCGCGCCTGCTAATGTGGATGTTGCTTATACCTATGATGATCAGGATAGGACGGTTGTACCATGGATGAACAATTAAAACAGGTTTTGCAAGGCAAGACGATCGGCTTTTTAGGAGGAGGAGCTATCGCCGAAGCATTGCTGAGAGGCCTTCTGGATAAGGAAATGGCAGCGCAAGAAGATTTGCTTGTATTTGACACCTCGGAAGAACGCTTGCAGGTGTTAGAACAAACCTATGGAGTACGTGGCAGTGAAAGCGCGGCTGCCCTGACAGGGGCTGCAGATATTTTATTTCTAACGGTCAAACCGCAAGTGCTAAAGCAAATTATTTCTACGTTGGCGTTGGCTACAAAATCGACGACGTTGATTTTGTCTGTTGCGGCCGGGATTCCGTTAGATTTTTTGGAAAGCCATTTTCGCAAGCATCGTGTTGTTCGGGTCATGCCTAACACTCCGGTAGCGGTGGGAGAAGGCATGACTGCGTTTGCCTTGGGCAGCCGTGCGGACCAAGAGGCGGACCAGGCGGCTAGGGCCGTATTTTCCGCCGTGGGGCGCGTGGAAAAAGTGGATGAAAACTTGTTGGATGCTATCACTGGCTTGTCTGGCAGCGGCCCTTCGTATGCCTTTCTTATGATTGACGCCTTAGCGGATGCTGGCGTACGTGTCGGCCTTTCTCGGAAAAACGCTATTCTTATGGCTGCGCAGACTTTGTTGGGCGCAGCGAAAATGGTGGTGCAAACGGGGCAGCATCCGGCTGTTTTGCGTGACATGGTTGCCTCTCCTGGAGGAACTTCCATTGCCGGTTTACATGCCCTGGAAAGCCATAATGTACGCGCCGCTTTAATTGACGCAGTAGTAGCGGCAACGGAGCGTTCCAAGGAAATGGGGAAAGGCAATTCGTGAATAATCGGGAAAAAATTTTACGGTATTATAAAAGTAGCGGCCAGGATATTTTAGCCGCTAGATTGCTTGATTTGGCTGAACAAGCTCTTCGCTCGCGTCGGTTTCGAGTCAGTGATTTTCTGGATCCTGCCGGAATTTCCGTAGCGGAAACCGTGGCAGCCCAGTGGGAAGGAAAAATACGACTTGAGCTGCAAGGCGGTTATGAACGGGCGGAACGTGTTAAAGCTGCGTTTGTATCTGCGGAATATTACGGCGCAGTCGATTTTGGCTTGAGGGCGATTGCTGTTTCTTGGGACAAGCGTTATGAGCGCCTTTCGCACAGGGATGTTTTGGGAGGCTTGCTGGGAGTAGGCATTGAGCGTGAGGTCTTGGGAGATATCTTGATGACCGGCGAAGGCTGTCAGGTGTTGACTGATGCGCCTTTGGGAGATTATTTATTGCAGCAGCTGTCTTATTTAGGCGGCGCTCAAGTGAGTACCAAGGAAATTTCTTTAGCAGAGCTTGAGCCTAAAGAGGAAACCGTCAAAGAAATTAAAACGACGGTTCCTTCTTTGCGTCTGGATGTGGTGGCGGCTTCCGGGTATGGCGTATCCAGGAGCCGGATGGCTGAAGAGATTAAAGCCGATAAGCTGCGGGTTAATTGGCAACCGGCCAAAGGCGGTTCGCAGAGTGTGCAACAGGGAGATGTTCTTTCTTTGCGCGGTCGAGGCCGCGTGGAAATTGTTGAAATCCTAGGGGAGACGAAAAAGGGTCGTTTGAGTCTGCTGTTACGACGATATTTATGAATGCAGCAATTAGGGGGACAGGAATCATGCTTACGCCGTTGGATATTCAGAACCAGGAGTTTCGCAAAGCTTTTAGAGGTTACAACGAAGCTGAAGTCGATGAGTTTCTCGAGCAAGTTCTTCATGACTATGAAGAACTGTATCGAACTAATATAGATCTGCGTGAAACAACAGAGCGGTTGAAGTCGCAGATACAGTATTTTCAAAACCTGGAAAATACATTGCATAATACCTTGGTTGTAGCGCAGGAAGCGGCGGAAGAGGTCAAGGTTAACGCTAGGAAAGAAGCGGATTTGCTTCGTAAGGAAGCGGAAGTGGAAAGCCGGCGAATTATTGATGAGGCTAATGCCCAACTACAACGGATTCAGGCCGAATGTGATGATCTGCGTGCGCAAGGACAGCTGTTTCGTTCACGCATGCGCATGTTAGCCCAATCCCAACTGGATTTGTTGGAGGAAAAGGAAGCAAGAAGAGAACTGGCTGAATAGAGGTCCTTAATGACCGGTACATTGCTTTTTGGGTAAAACTTGTGTATAATGTGTTTCAAATATGCAGAATCGGCAATGAAGGAAACAGTACGCATGCAGGTGGAACGCAGCGAACCGGGAAGGGTGGGAGCCCGGCTGAAGCAGTGTGCGGAAGATCATTCTGGAGCTGAAAACGGCTATAATGTGTCGTTTTCCGTATGACACGCGTTACTGTGTCCGCAAGCGGCCGCTATGGCGGTCACAAGGGTGGTACCACGGGAAAATAGCCTCTCGTCCCTTTCCGGGACGGGGGGCTTTTATGTATTTTGGAGGTGCAGGAAACAGTGGATTATAGCAAAACTCTTAATTTACCGGAAACTCAATTTCCTATGCGAGGCAATCTGCCTCAACGCGAGCCGGAAATCATTGATTTCTGGCAAAAGAACGATATTGATAAAAAGCGCGTGGCGCGTCGCGCCGGCAAAGAGAAGTTCATTTTGCATGATGGACCTCCCTATGCTAACGGTAATATTCACATTGGTCATACCATTAATAAAGTCTTAAAGGATATCATTATCAAATATAAGACACTGCGCGGTTTTCAGGCTCCCTATGTGCCTGGCTGGGATACCCATGGCCTGCCGATTGAGCATGCAGCCATTAAAAATTTGGGCTTAAACCGTCATGAACTAGACCCGCTGCAACTGCGTCAGGAATGCAATGCATACGCCCACAAATGGATTGATGCCCAGCGCAGCGATTTCAAACGTTTGGGCGTTTGCGGCGACTGGGATAACCCTTATGTGACCTTGAAGCCAGCTTATGAAGCCAAGCAAATTGAAGTGTTTGGCGAAATGGCGAAAAAAGGCCATATTTATAAAGGACTTAAAACCGTATACTGGTGCGTGTCTTGTGAAACAGCGCTGGCGGAAGCGGAAATCGAGTATGCTGAGAAAAAATCGCACTCTATTTTCGTGAAGTTTCCTTTGGTTGACGCGAAAGGGAAGCTGCCTGCCGGCGTAGATGCCTCGAAAACGTATGCGGTCATTTGGACGACGACGACCTGGACGCTGCCTGCTAATGCGGGGATTGCCCTGCATCCGGATATCGAGTATGCCTGGGTGAAAGTGGATGAAGAAGTGTATCTGCTAGCTGCAGAATTGGCGGAGCAGGTAGTTCAAGCAGCTAAAAAAGAGAACTTTACCATTTTGGAACGTTTTAAAGGCAGCGATGTGGAAGGCTTGATCTTCCATCATCCCTTCTTGGAACGCCAAGCTCCCATCGTGCTGGGCGAGCATGTCACGTTGGAGCAAGGCACCGGCTGCGTGCACACGGCGCCGGGACATGGTCCGGAAGACTTTGAAGTCGGTAAGAAATATGGTTTGCCTGTTATCAATCCGGTGAATCCTAGCGGCGTATTTACGGAAGAAGCCGGTCCTTTTGCGGGCATGCAGATCGAAGACGCCAATGTGCCCATTATCAAGGAATTGGCAGGCCGCGGCTTGCTTTTGGCCAAAGGATCCATTCGTCACCAGTACGCCCATTGCTGGCGTTGTAAAAATCCGGTAATCTATCGAGCTACAGAACAGTGGTTTTCTTCGGTAGCCGGCTATCGGGAAGAAGCGTTAGCCGCTATTCGCGACGTCAAATGGTATCCAGGCTGGGGCGAAGAACGCATTCACAATATGGTGGCGGATCGTCAAGACTGGTGCATTTCCCGGCAGCGGGTTTGGGGCGTGCCAATCCCGATTTTCTATTGCCGCGAGTGTAATGAACCGCTGATTAATGATGACACCATTCATGCCGTGTCGTCTCTTTTCGGACGGGAAGGCTCGGATGCTTGGTGGAAGTATGACGCCGAAGATATTTTGCCATCAGGAACGACTTGCCCCAAGTGCGGACATGACCACTTCCGCAAGGAATCGGACATCATGGATGTTTGGTTCGATAGCGGCTCTAGTCATGCAGCGGTATTGGAACAGCGTGAAGAGCTTGCTTGGCCAGCGGACATGTACTTGGAAGGTAGCGATCAGCATCGCGGTTGGTTCCAGTCTTCCTTGCTCACCTCCGTGGCTACGAGGGGACGAGCTCCTTATAAGGCCGTATTGACACATGGCTTTGTTGTGGACGGTGAAGGCCGCAAAATGAGCAAGTCTGTTGGTAACGTCATTTTCCCGGAACAGGTCATCAAACAATACGGCGCCGATATTCTGCGTCTGTGGGTGGTTTCCGCTGACTACCAGGGAGATGTGCGTATTTCCAATGACATTCTCAAACAACTGGCGGAAATTTATCGCAAAATCCGCAATACTTTCCGCTATATGTTGAGCAATCTTAATGATTTTGATGCAAATCAGCATGCAGTTGCTTATGAGCAACTGAGCGAGCTGGATCGCTGGGCGCTTTTGCGTTTGGAACAAGTGCGGGAAAAAGTGACAGCGGCGTATGATCGGTATGAATTCCATACGCTGTATCACACTATTCATAATTTCTGTACCATTGATCTCAGCTCCGTGTATCTGGATATCATTAAAGACCGCCTCTATGCGGAATTGCCGGATGATCAGCGTCGTCGGGCGGCGCAAACGGTTATGCATAAGATAACCATGACCTTGTTGTCGCTGGTGGCGCCGGTCCTGACCTTTACTGGCGAAGAAATTTGGCGGTACCTGCCCCAGCAAAGCGGTCAAGAACCTTTGGAGAGTATTCAATTGAGCGAGTGGCCGGAAGCCTGCCCGCAGCATCTGGATGAAGCGCTGGACGCTAAATGGACTAAGCTTCTCGCGGTGCGCAGCGATATTATGAAGGCTTTGGAACAGGCTCGACGCAATAAGGATATTGGTCATTCGTTGGATGCCAACCTGGTTGTGTATACAGCAGAAGAAAATCTGGCGCTTCTTTCCGGCTTGACTGCCGGTGAACTGGCTTCCTTGACCATTACTTCCGGGGCGGAAGTAATGCCTTTGGCAGAAGCTCCGGAGAACGCCGTGCGTAACGAAGCCGGCGATATGGCGGTGCTTGTGCAGCCAGCTAAAGGTGAAAAATGCGAACGTTGCTGGATTTACAGCCAGTCAGTCGGAGAAAATGAAGAGCATCCGACTTTGTGCGCGCGCTGCGCTGCGGTATTAAGCAAATAAACTAAGGGTAACTGGAAAAAGCAAAAGGCTTGAAAAAGAGAGTCTGGCTCAGCCGGACCTCTTTTTCTTTGCCTTTTGCTTGATTTCCCTGTACAATAAAATAATTAAGGAACCAAGTGGTTTTAGTGGCAGGAGAGAATGTATTGAAGGTGTTTGTTTGGGGCGTGGCGCTGGCTATTGCCGATCAGTTGCTAAAAAAAATATTTTCCGGGACTATGCAGTTAGGGGAATCCATTCCTGTGCTGCCTGGCATTTTTCATTTAACTTATATTCAAAACCCGGGGGCAGCCTTTGGGCTTTTTGAAAACCAGACCTTGTTCTTTATTGTTATAGCCGCATTTTTACTGGCTTTTCTAGCTTTTGCCTATAAAGAGCTGGCGGCGCAAGGTATATGGGTTCGATTTGGCATGAGTTTGCTAGCTGGCGGTGCGGTAGGAAATCTGTTAGATCGAGTTCGTTTTGGGGCTGTTATTGACTATTTAGATTTTCGTATTTGGCCTATTTTTAATCTAGCTGATATTGGCATTTGCCTGGGAGCGGCTCTGATTGTTTGGGGCTTGCTGCGGGAGGAAGGACGGGAAACGTCAGAATGACTGAAGATAACACAGCTCAGCTATGGAAGGTGGAGCCGGAGCAGACTGGCTGCCGTCTTGATGTTTTTTTAACAGAGCGTTTGGAGCAGGCTTCGCGCAGTCATGTGCAAAAGGCTATAGCTGCTGGCGCTGCAACAGTAGACGGCCAAAGCGCCAAGGCGAATCTTAAACTTAAAGCGGGCCAGGAAATTTGCTGGCTTGAACCGCAGCCGGAAGCGTCTTCCTTACAACCGGAAGCGCTGCCTTTGGATATTGTCTATGAAGATGCGCATGTAGCAGTGATTAATAAAGCGCGCGGCATGGTCGTTCACCCGGCAGCGGGAAATCATCACGGAACATTAGTACATGCGCTTTTAGAGCATTGCAAAGATTTATCCGGCATTAACGGAGAGGTTCGCCCTGGTATTGTGCACCGTCTTGACAAGGATACCTCAGGTTTGTTGGTGATAGCAAAGGAGGATGCGGCGCATCTTTCCCTGGCGAAGCAGATCAAAGAGAAGACGGCTACACGCAAGTATTTGGCGATTGTTCACGGCGCGGTCACCGTAGAGCAAGGAATTGTCAAAGCGCCTATCGGTCGGCATCCTAAGGACCGTAAAAAAATGGCGGTAACCTTCGACAACAGCAAAGAAGCGGTTACTCATTTCAAGGTTATAGAGCGTTTTACAGAATATACGCTGTTGGAATGCCGTTTGGAGACGGGCCGGACGCACCAGATCCGGGTCCATATGCAATATATTGGGCATCCTGTAGTGGGAGATCCGAAATATGGCCGTTTAAAGCCGTATTTTGCCCATTTAATCCAAGGCCAGGCGCTGCATTCGGCGCAATTATCTTTTACCCACCCTCATTCGAAAGAGGTTCTTTCTTTTGAAGCGCCTTTGCCGCAAGATATGCAAAGCATACTAAAAGAACTGCGGGAGCAATTTGCGATAGGAGGAGTCGAGTGATGAGAAAGATTCAAGACAAAGCGGTTATCATGGACAGTCAAGGGGTGCAGCGAGCGCTTACTCGTATTGCCCATGAAATTATTGAGAAAAACAAAGGCGTGAAAGATGTTGTCTTACTCGGCATTCGTACGCGCGGCGTGCCATTAGCGGAGTATTTGGCAGGGGCTATTGAAAATATCGAAGGCTATCGTCCGCCTATCGGTCTTTTAGACATTACTTTGTATCGGGATGATTTGTCGACCTTAGCGTATCAGCCGGTAGTGCATGGTACGGAAATCCCGTTTGACTTGAACGGAAAAATTGTAGTACTGGTTGATGACGTGTTATATACGGGGCGTACCATTCGGGCCGCTTTGGACGCAGTGATCGACATGGGGCGCCCTCAATCCATTCGCTTGGCTGTATTGGTGGACCGCGGCCATCGGGAACTGCCGATTCGCGCTGACTATGTCGGTAAAAACGTACCTACTTCCTCACGGGAAGTGGTCAGCGTACAGCTGGAAGCTTGCGACGGCATTGAACAGGTGGTGATTCGGGAGTTTGTGGATTAGGAGAACTTGTTGGGCACGAAGGACGAACAAGAGAACGGTGTGACAGAGAGATAACGGAAAAAGCTGTCCGGTTTGGTGTGCACCCCGTCAATAGGACAATTAAAAACATAAAGATTTTCTATACAGCTCATCCAGTTGGATGGGCTGTTTTTCTTATGCAGCACTGTAGTGTTCATGGTATTCATAAGGTGTCATAACGCCCAGCTTTCGTTGCAACCGTTCAAAGTTGTAGTAGTGAATATAGCTACGGATTGCATGTATCAATTCCGTTCTGATAGCGTAGAATTAAGTTCGCAAAAGTGAAAAAGGAAAAGCCATCGAAAACTCCGAAAAGGTAAGTGCTAGCAAACCCAAAGGAGTGTGTAATCGATGGCTTACCAAAATTCTACCGTACCTTTCGAAAAAATGCTAATGAAATTTGTGTTGGACGAAGAACCCATGTTATCTATGCTCAAATGGCTCTGTGAACGGCTTATGGAAGCCGAAGTAGAAGGAAAGCTTGGCGCTGAAAAATCCGAGCGTAGTGAAGGACGCCAAGGATATCGCTCC